>JAQBBE010000040.1:0-4585 GCA_032126435.1 Desulfobacterales bacterium
GGAGTGCTGGTTCAGCTACCCCGTCTGTACCGCAAACAATGCCTACTCAAACAATATTCTGTGGGTCAATGCGGCCGGAAATATGGCAACCCATCATTATGAGGCCACTTTTACAGACACCGATAATGACGGGTGGCACAATGTTTCAGGCAGTGATGAAACCATCGATATTTTTGCCGATGCCGGGGACAGGATCAAAGTATATTTGACGTGGAATGCCTGGCCCGCAACCAACCAGGACTATGACCTTGCCCTTTATTTCAACTCAAATTTGGTGGAACAAAGCACGAACCGACAGACAGGGTCCCAAACACCAACCGAAGAAATAGATTATCTGGTATCAACAACCGGCACATACGGTCTTTCAATTAAAAAATATAGTGCTGCTTCAAATCATCGGCTGGAGCTATATAGTGGTCTCCATGATTTAACCCCGGCAGTGGCCTCAAGCAGCCTGTTGAGCCCTGCGGATGCCGACGGGGCCATGGCCGTCGGCGCAATTGATCATTCGGATTGGACAACAGGACCTCAGGAGTCTTTCAGTTCTCAAGGTCCCACCAATGACGGCCGGATTAAACCGGACATCTGCGGCCCGGACGGGATATCAAATGATGTTTTTGGAACCTTTTCCGGCACAAGTGCATCCTGTGCGCATGTGACCGGTGCCGCAGCGTTAATTCTGTCCAGAAATCAAATATGTTCCGCCTCAGAGTTAATGAATGCTTTGACCGCGTCGGCAATAGATATGGGGAGTTCCGGAAAAGACAACATCTATGGGTATGGTCGCTTAAATTTGGACATCGATGACGACATTGTTTGTGAAGGTATTAATGAAAACGGTGTCAGCGGCAGTGCCGACGGTGGTGGCGGCGGCGGCGGCTGTTTTATCGCCACAGCAGCCTATGGATCTTCGATGGCGCCCCATGTTGAGATATTGCGTGAGATGCGTGATCGATTTCTGCTGAACAACAGCATCTGTAAATTTTTTTTAAAATTCTACGCCAAATATTCACCGCCTGCGGCCGATTTTATTGCCGGGCATGATATCTTGAGAATGTTTGTACGCGCGAGTCTTTTTCCCCTGGTGGGAATCAGCTGGGTCGCCTTAAAATTCGGCCCCATATTCACCCTATCCCTCATGGTCCTTTTCAGTTTCTGCCTAATTCGCATAGCCCGGTATCTAAAAAAAACTTCCTAAAACCTAAATTGATCGCTCAATTAGGATAATAATTTTATACGAATTCCTTGACAAACTCATTTTTGAAATTACTATCTGGGGGATATACTTGAACACCGACAACGAATAACCAACGATCCCTCATATGGTGCGAACATCCCAATGAGGGGTTTTTTTTCAATAAAACCCTTATAAAATCATTGTGCTATAAATTTTATCGTTTTTTATTACACTCGATTAGGGTAAAAATAGAGATGTATGAATACCATGAAAAATTCTATCCTAAAAGTCAGAAACATCGGAATCAGTGCACACATTGATTCTGGGAAAACCACACTTACTGAAAGAATCCTTTTTATCACGAAAAGAATACATACCATCCACGATGTCAAGGGAAAAGACGGTGTGGGTGCAACCATGGATTCTATGGAACTCGAAAAGGAGCGCGGTATAACCATTGCTTCAGCAGCCACCTATTGTGAATGGCTGACCCATGAAATCAATATTATCGACACGCCCGGCCATATTGATTTCACAATAGAAGTGGAACGGTCCCTGAGGGTACTCGACGGCGCCATTCTTGTTTTATGCGCTGTGGGGGGGGTTCAGTCCCAGTCGATCACTGTTGATCTCCAAATGAAAAGGTACAAAGTACCTTGTATAGCCTTTATCAACAAATGCGATCGAAGCGGTGCCAACCCTTTTCGTGTCATTAAACAGCTTAAAGAAAAACTGGGGCACAATGCTTTAGCCATGCAGATTCCAATTGGACTTGAAGCTGATCTGGAGGGGGTTGTTGATCTAGTGACCATGAAAGAGGTTTACTTTGACGGCCCCAACGGAGACGTTGTACGGGTTGAGGAGATACCCCGGCATCTCCTTGTGGAAGCCGTGGAAAGGCGGGAAGAATTGATCGATGCCGCCTCCCTGTTCTCTGACACACTGACCGAAGCTGTTCTTGAAGAGAAAGAAATTACAACAGAGATGATTATCTCAGCCGTTCGCCGGGGAACTCTGGCTCGCAAAATAACACCGGTATTCATTGGATCGGCCTATAAAAACAAAGGTGTTCAACCGCTCCTCGATGCTGTTGTAAATTTTCTCCCCCGCCCTTCTGAAGTGGAAAACACGGCCCTGGACCTGAATGATAACGAGGCGCCGGTTCTTCTGGCCTGTGAATCGAACAAACCGGCTGTAGCCCTGGCCTTCAAACTTGAAGACGGTCAATATGGCCAGTTGACCTACATCAGAGTATATCAGGGATCCCTTTCCAAGGGCGATACCATCGTCAACGTCCGGAACGGAAGAAAAACCAAAATTGGAAGGCTTGCCCGAATGCATGCAGATCAAATGGAAGACATCGAGACCATTTCGGCGGGATATATCGGAGCGCTTTTTGGAATCGACTGTGCTTCCGGAGATACCTTTGTGGGTCCCGGTCTCAATCTGACAATGACGTCCATGTTTGTGCCTGACCCGGTAATTTCCCTTGCCATCGTGCCGAAAGACAATAAATCTCAAATGAATATGTCCAAAGCCCTCAACAGGTTCAGCAAAGAGGACCCCACCTTCAGGACCTATGTGGACGAGGAGACCAATGAAACGATTATCGAAGGAATGGGAGAGCTGCATCTGGAAGTCTATGTAGAGCGGATGCGTCGTGAATACACCGCTGAGGTTACAACCGGTAAACCTCGGGTGGCTTACAGGGAAACCATAACCCAAAAGGCTGAATTCGACTATACCCACAAAAAACAAACCGGTGGATCAGGACAATACGGACGGGTTGCCGGCTATATGGAACCTGTTTCCGGAGAGCATTTCGTCTTTGAAAATAACGTTGTCGGCGGTAAAATTCCCACCCAGTTCATCGCTTCATGTGAAAAAGGCTTCAGACAATGCATGCCCAAAGGGCCAAAAATGGAATTTCCCGTTACCGGCGTTAAAGTGGTCATCAATGACGGCGCATCACATTCGGTGGACTCATCGGAGATGGCATTCATCGCAGCAGCCCGGGGCGCTTTTCGTGAAGGGTATCTTAAATCAAAGCCGGTTATTCTTGAACCGATCATGAAAGTCGATGTCGAAACACCGGCCGAGTTTCAAGGCGCTGTCATGGGTCTTTTAAACCAGCGTCGTGGAATCATTGTGGGCTCCCAGGAAGAAGGCCCCATGTGTGTGGTTGAAGCCAGGGTTCCACTTGCAGAAATGTTCGGCTTTTCAACCATTTTAAGATCATCGACCCAAGGAAAAGCTCAGTTTACCATGGAACCCGGCACCTACAAGCAGGTCCCCCATTCCATCGCCGAGGAATTGGCCAAAAAGGCAGCAGAAGCCAAAAAGAATACTGCCTAAATAAAGAAAGGAAGGAAACGATTATGCTTAAAAAAGAACTCCGCCTCCAGAACCCCTTGAGGTATATGGAACGTGAAAACGAAGATATCCTTCCTGAAGGAGGCATCGGGGCAGTGCTTGCACGAGCGGGCGTCGGCAAAACTGCAATTCTGGTTCAACTCGCCTTGAACACCCTTTTAAAAGGAAAGAATGTCCTCCATATCAGCCTAAACGATCCGGTAAAAAAAGTTGGTTTGTGGTATAAAGAAGTCTTCCGTCATCTCACACAACACTATGAAGCGCGGGAAACAAATCAGGTCTGGGAATCCATATTGCCTCACAGATTTATTATGACATTCAGGGTTGAGGGGTTTACCGCTTCCAAACTTGAAGAAAGGCTGACCGATCTCGAGGAACAGAATATTTTTTCGCCCCAAATGATTTTTATCGACGGGTTTCAAATTGACGATACAGCAAAAACATCCCTTTCCGATTTAAAGCGCCTGGCTGAAAAACGTTCATTACAGGTCTGGCTGACCATAAAGACACACCGGCATGAAACGCCCGACTTCAACGGAATGCCGGCTCCGCTTTTGGATGTTGTCGACCTGTTTGATCTTATCATTCAGCTCCAGCCCGAGGGCAAAGAAATCCATGTAAAAACCCTGAAGGGTACCGGCGCCGATTCCGACCAACCGGTATTGTTTCTGGACCCCTCAACCATGCTGCTCAAAAAAACAGCGGCGTAACCCGTCATGGGTTATACGTCTGAACATGGCAGGAAACCATATTTTTGATAAATTTTTTGAGGCCCTTGGGATCTTATAAACTCGATGAACTTTTTTGCGTTTCCGGGGTTTGGAGCATCTTTTAATTTGCATATATAGTAATTTATCCGGTCTCTTTGATCGAAATCTTCACCCGGCTCTATCATCTCAAATGCAAGGCCCGAAGACTTTGCATGAATCACTTCTGTGGCCCACACCGGTCCTACATCCACCGTTTTTTTTAATATCCCAAAGGGGGTTTATCAGTGATGAACGACGGTGTGATGGCGGCATTTTAGATGAAATT
>JAQBBE010000041.1:0-4205 GCA_032126435.1 Desulfobacterales bacterium
GCAGCTATAGTGTACGAATTCATCGCCTGCCGGTTGGCTAACCATGCTCTTGCAGCCGACAGCTAACCCCAGCGGCTGAAAAACGCCGTTATCCCACCTTTTGTTATCTATTTCGGCCTGCGGTTTCAGAGGCTTTTAAGCATCCATTTCAAAAGCGCCCATTGTTCTATGGGCATAACGGATTTTTTGAGTTAAAAGACGGGTCCCCATCTCAAATGCAAATCGACCCCACAGGCAGATCCCATAGGGCCGATTTGCAGATTAAACATCTAATTTGCGGATCGGTTTAATACCATATTTCTTCATCCTGTTCCAGACGGTGACCCGTGAAACATTCAGAATACGTGCTGCTTTGGACTGATTGCCTTCGGCCCGTTCAAGGGCCTCTATAAGCCGGTTCTTTTGAATTTCATCGCGGTCAATTCGTATCGTCTCTTCCACCGGCAACGGTCTGTTGTTTAGAAAAATATCCGGCGGGAGGTGGTTGGGCTCGATTATGGAACCGTTACACGTGACAAAGGCATATTCCAGGGCGCTTTTTAATTCCCGGACATTCCCCGGCCATGAATAATGCATCAGGGCTTCCATGGATTGATTGCTGATCGAAAGGATATTCTTATCATTTTTCAATCTTATCCTCCGAAAAAACGATTCGGCCAGAAGGGGAATGTCGCTGCGTCTCTCCCGCAGCGGGGGAATAACGATGGGAATGACATTGATTCTATAAAACAAATCCTCCCTGAAAATACCGGCATTCACAAGTTCTTTTAAGTTTCGATTCGTGGCTGAAATAATGCGAACGTCGATATGAAGCGGCCGGTTGTCCCCCACCCGTTCAATGACCTTTTCTTCAAGTACCCGGAGCAGCTTGACCTGAGTCGAAAGGGGGAGATCTCCGATTTCATCTAAAAATATGGCACCGCCCTGAGCGGCTTCGAATCTTCCTTGCCGATTCTGATAAGCGCCCGTAAAGGCCCCCTTGACATGGCCGAAGAGTTCACTTTCCAGCAAAGATTCATTGAGTGCGGCGCAATTTACCTTGAGATACGGTTTGTTTTTTCTGGATCCGATGTTATGGATCGCTGCGGCCGCAAGTTCTTTGCCCGTCCCGCTCTCGCCGTAAATGATCACCGGTGCGCCTGAATGCGCCACATTGGCAATAAGATCGAATACCTGCTCCATGGGCCCTGAAGTCCCGAGAATCCCCTGAAAACCATCTTTGGATCTCAGCTCCCTTCGAAACGCTTCGATTTGGGTGTCTTTCTCAATGATTTCGGTTATATCCGTCATTGTTTCCACAGCCCCCAAGACCTTGCCCTCGGCGTCATTGAGCAGTGAGGCATTTTTTAGGACATGAATATGGCTCCCGTCTTTCTTGGTCAAAACGCATCTTCGCATATCCACAACACCGTCCCTGAATAAATTACACCAGTGCCCACCTTTGCTTCCACGGACGATTTTACAGATATTACAGTCTATTGTGGAACAGGGTTCCCCGATCAATTCAGCTTTGGCATATCCCGTTATTTTCTCGAGGCCCTTATTTACCGAAACTATGGTTCCCTTTATATCTACGATCATCACCCCATCCTGGATCGTATCAACCACCGTCTTCCAATAATCGTTCAATTCCTGTTCAAACACAACGGTCTCCCCTGTTAAAAAATTAACACGTGTTAAGATCAACTGCTTAACACTTTAACACCTTAAACGCAACAACAAATCGATTAAAATACGACCCCAATTGATCGTAAACCGTCCCCCAACTAAGGACAACATCTCTTTTTAACGCGGGAATTTGCAGGGTGGCATCGTCTTTGCAGTATGGGTGAATGAAAACTGTAAAGAGGTGCTCGTTTGGAACCAGCAAAAGAACATATCCTTGATCTTCGAAACATTATCGCTCCGCTGACTTTTTTAAAAGTGACACAGGAATTCGAAGCACTGAAGCCTGGAGAGATACTTGAAATTCTGGCCAAAGATCAGGACACCCGCAAAGAACTTTTTAAGGTGTTAAAAGCGTTTCACTATCGGTTGATGGGGATTGAGGAAGAACGCTCATTTTATCGTATCCGTTTAATGCGAACATGAGAAGCCGTTCGTAAAATAATTTTAAAGTCGACCAAAAATCAATCAACAAAAGGAGGCAACAATGTCAGAATTGGATTTAAATGCCATTGAACCGGCAAATACGGTAGATGCCAGGGGCAGCGCTTGCCCGGGACCGCTTATGGAGGCTAAAAAGGGCATCGGAAAGGTCAAGGTGGGAGAAATACTGGAAATATATTCCAACGATTCCGGTACCCGCATCGATGTTCCCGCCTGGGCAAAAAAAGTGGGTCATGAGTATCTGGGAGTGTTGCAAGGCGACGGTTATGACAAACTCTACGTCAGACGAAAAAAATAGGCAGGAGTATTATGGCGACCCAGGACAATCATGTTCGCGAGGGAAAGATTTTGATTTTGGCCACCGAAACCTGTGCTTATCCCGGCGCAGATTCCGTGGGGCAAGCACATTCGAGCTACCCTGCCAATACCTATATACTCAGGGTTCGTTCGCCGGTGCTCTTTCCGGAACAGTTCTATCTGGACTGTTTCAAGAAAGGTATCAGCGGTATCATCATCATGTCCTGTGGTGAGGAATGCCCGTATGAAGGCGCATACAAAGCTTTGGCCAAGAGAGTGGATCGGACCTATCAACTCATGAAAGCGCAGAATCTGGATCTTCGTCGATTACGCCTGACCGCTATCTGTACGGTATGCAACCGGGCCTTTCTCAATGAGGTCAATCAGATGAACGAAGTGGTCAGGGAACTGGGCCTCCCTGCAATCGGTCATGGCGCATAGCGTTTAGGTTCACATGGATCATCATCTCTTACTTGCAGGCAGCCATGAGTTTTCAACCAGGAGAAATGCATGAACTCCATTCAAAAACTAAATTTTGATGCCCTGGTTATCGGGGGCGGCATTGCCGGACTTCAAGCCGCACTGGATCTCGCCGATCAGGACTTTAAAGTGGCGGTGGTGGAAAGGGGCGCTTCCATTGGCGGTAAAATGATCCGGCTGTCCAAGGTGTTCCCCACCCTCGACTGTTCGAGTTGTATTACCACGCCCAAAATGGCAGCGGCCGCACATCATGACAACATTACCATCTTCACCTATTGCAAGTTGAATTCCCTGGACCGCAATGGCAAGGATCTGACAGCTTCTGTAACGCAACATCCCCGTTACGTGGATCCGGACAATTGCATCGGCTGCCGTCAGTGCGAATACAGTTGTCCCATATATGTTGCGGATGAAGAAGAGGGGGGATTTTCCGCAAGAAAAGCCATTTATATCCCCTTTTCCAACGCCATACCCCAGATTGCGTTGATGGATGTTGAAAACTGCATTCTTTGCGGGAAGTGCCAAAAAGTCTGTCCCACAGCGGCCATAAATTATTTTCAAAAGCCCGAAGGTTTTATCATTAGCGCCAAAACAGCCATCTTGGCCACCGGCTTCGAACTGACGCCGCTTGAAAACAAGCAGCAGTACGGAGGCGGCAAAATACCGAATGTAATTACCTCGCTTCAGGCAGAAAGACTTTTAGCCCCCCATGGCCCGTACAACAGGGTTCTGCGGCCGTCAGACGGGATGGAACCCGATTCCATTGCCTATATTCAATGTGCCGGTTCCCGGGACAAAAGTATGGGGATTTCCTACTGTTCTCGCGTTTGTTGCATGTATGCCATTAAACAGGCCATGTTGCTGTCCGGCTCCCTGCCGCTGGCGGATATTACCATTTATTATATGGACATTCGTGCTTTTGGAAAAGGATACGAACAATTTTACCAGAATGCCAAGGCCATGGGCATAGAATTCGTCAAAGCCAAGGTTGCCGCAATCGATGAAGGCGAAAATGGAAGTGTTGCACTACACTATGAAGATCAGTACGGGGGAGGCGTCGTAACGGAAAATCATGACCTGGTGGTCCTTTCTTTGGGGATGATTCCTGACTGGAAACCGGAAGGAATTTGCCCGATTTCGGCGGCTTCGGATGGCTTTATTCAAACCGTTCGACCCAAAATTGCGCCGACCCGGACGGACATGAAAGGCGTTTTTGTGGCCGGCGCTGCCGCGGGTCCAAAAGACATTGTGGATTCCATTGCAGAAGCCGGGGCAGCGGCCATGGAAGCTGCAAAATATCTGGTGGAAATAAACAGAGA
>JAQBBE010000042.1:0-6988 GCA_032126435.1 Desulfobacterales bacterium
CTCCAGACGATCAATTGTCGGAAAAAGTATTGACCGAGGATAAACATTCAACAATAGATGAAAAAGAATCAGCCGGACTTCAGGCAGCTAATCAAAGTGACGAAAACCAGGGAAAACAGATACCATTGGTGCTCTCAGTGAAGAAGATCCTGATTTATTTTGATCGAGACTCAACCGAAATTGATAGTCAACAGCTTGAAACACTCGTTGAAATAGCTTTCTATCTTTCTCGGAACTCCGATACATCAATCATAGTTGAAGGTTATACCGATTCCTATGGTGATGATTTATACAACGTCCATCTCTCCCAATTGCGGGCCAACACGGTAAAAAGTTATTTAGTAGCGCGAGGGGTTGCTAACTCACAGATTAAGGCCATTGGGTTGGGTCCCAAAAATCCTATAGGGGACAATGATAATCGGGAAGGAAGAAGCAAAAATCGCCGGGTGGAAATCAAGTTTGAAATAGCGGCCAAAAATGATGCAGGAAATTGAAAGCATCTAAAGGATGGATAACATCTGCACTTGAACCTCCATACTTCAATAATAACTTTATTCGAAATTTATACTCCACAGCTCATAAGCGGCACTAAGGTATAGTCCGAGGCTGATATCTTGACTTAAGAAACAATGATTCAATTGTAGGTAATGTTTTTTGCGGATTACACCATGACAAATATACAAAATATTCGCCTCACGAAAAGTGTGTAAATCGTGCCTCCTCTCACACTCATAGAGGACCACCAATATATTTCATATTACATCAACCAACCCTCAATTTTACGCTGTACAAAAGCGAGCAACTAATTAGCCATACCTTCAGGAGCAGCCGCATAAATCCGCTTAGATTAACATATGAGTGCATCAGCGGGCTATCTTTACTTATGAAAGCTTTGATTCGGGCGATTTTAGAAAACCAGATGTTCCTCTATGCCTAGCTGCGCAGCAGCGTAATGGGCGACAGCTTGAGATAGCCAGTTCGGCTGATGAGCGTCCGAACCGATGACGAACTTGAATTGATTTGTGAATGGGCCATAGTACTGCTTCCAGTCACTACGCCAGATGTACCGGTTATTGATTTCAATCAAGCATTCAGAGGGCACCTGGTTCAGGTTTGTGTGCAAAGCGTTTGGATGAGCAATAATGACAGGCTTTCCGGTCGTGAGCAATTTGTCAATAGAACAATAGTCAGCATTCTGATCCCGGCAGTGAAAAATATAATAGTCGACATCATAATTTGTTGCTTCATCGACCCAAGGGTGTCCGTCCACCTCGACGCCAACTTTCAATCCGACTTGACGAATTTCTTTTTCGTAACCTTCAAAACTCCCGTTCACCAGACATTCAAAATGGTCGCTGATGCCAACGATGATAGCATGCTTAACAGCAGCGACGAGGGAAACGGTTTGCTCGGGCACGACCGAGTTGTCACTTGTCGAGAATGTGGTATGAATATGTAAGTCTTGTTGCAGCATCGTCAGGACTATACCATATCGTTTTTAAAAAAGGTAACCTATGATTTCATATTGGATACATGATACACAACAGGGAATCAATTGGTATTTCAAGAGTTGGTCAACTTAGGCATACTCGGTGCAACTTACGTGCTCGAGGATCCTGAATAAATAATGCATAAGGAGACTGCCTATTGAGCTATATCAGAGGTTCGGTGTGGTTTGTAATTTTGATTTTGGTCATCATTGCCTATTCCGGTGATTCCGGCCACCTAAACCGGAGGAAGCCGGCCACCTGTTCCGACTGAAGTCGGCCACCTAAACCGGAGCAAAGCGGCCGGGTATCGGAGCGAAGCGACGCTGGTTTTAAATAGTTCTCAGATTTTTAATTATTAGTCAAATTAGATTTCTTCTTGCGCATAGATTCTCCTTTCAAATTGATTCGGTACGCGTTGTGAACCAGACGATCCAAGATGGCATCGGCCAGGGTGGGATTGCCGACAATTTCATGCCAATGGTCGATGGGCAGCTGACTGGTAATCAGCGTGGAGCGCAGGCGGTGGCGATCTTCGAAGATTTCTAAAAGATCGTGACTTTGCTCTTTGATAAGTTTTTTTAATCCCCAATCGTCGATTACCAGCAGATTGGTTTTGGCAATGCCTTTGAGCATTTTTGCATAGCGGCCGTCACCTTTGGCAATGTCGAGTTCTTGCAAAAGGCGCGGCAGGCGGAAGTACATGGCACCATAGTCGAGCTGACAGGCCTTCTGTGCCAGGGCACAGGCCAGATATGTTTTACCCACGCCGGTAGGGCCGATAATCAGCACATTGTTAGCCTCCTTGATCCATTGGCCGGAAGCCAGCTGCATAATCAAGGATTTGTCCAGGCCCCGCGGGTGACGAAAGTCGATATCTTCGATGCAGGCATTTTGCCGCAGCTTGGCCTTGTGCAAGCGGGTTTTGAAGCGGCGGTTTTGCCGGTCGGCCGTCTCGCGGTCTACGAGCAGCCCAAAGCGGTCTTCAAAGCTGAACTTTTCAATATCAGGCATTTTCATTTGCTCTTCAAGGGCGCTGAGCATTCCGAAGAATCGCAAGGTTTGCAGTTTGTCAAGGATCGGATGAACCAACATAAACAACCTCCTTTCAGTGATAATAGTGAGCTCCGCGAATATTTTTGTGATCAATGGCGACCTCGGCGCTGGTTTGTCCCGGCAGGGGTTTTTGATCCAGGTTGTACTTTAAAATTGAAGCCACGGATTTGTAACTGGTTCCGCCGATGGTCACCGCCCGTAGGCAGGCGGCTTCCAGACGCTGATTGTCATAGCTTTTGGCCAATCGCAAGATTCCCAGACAGCTACGAAAGCCCTGTTGGGGGTGTCTGCGGGAATTAAGGATCAGTTCGATGAGTTGTGCGGTGTGGGGGCCGATTTTTGCCGCCCAGTTGATGAAGCGTTGCGGAGTCCACTTGGCCCACTGTTGGTGAGACTTGGGCATATGTTCTTTGACAGTGGTGTGACGCCCCTTGAGGTAGCTTCGGATATGACCGGCCACCGACTTGCTTTTATAGAAGCACTCAATGGTGGTGTCGGTAATGCGTACATCGATCTTTTTGCCGATCAGCGGATGCGGTACGCTGTAATAGTGATAATCCACTTCGATATGATAATCGATATTGACCCCGGCGATCTTCCACTCGGCATAGGGGTAGGGTTGCACCGGAAGCGGTTTGAGAGCCGGTTTATCAAGGGATTCAAACAGCTGTTTTCTGCAACCGGGCAACTTTTGGAAGGCACGGTTGTTGAGTTCTACCAAAAGTTTGGCGATGGTTTCATTTAACTGCCTGAGGCTGAAGAATTGGTGATTTCTAAGACGGGCCAGGATCCAGCGCTCCACCACCTGAACCGCGACTTCCACCTTGGCTTTGTCTTTGGCCTTGCGCACCCGGGCGGGGATCACTACCGTGTCATAATAGTTGGCCATATCCAGGTAGGTGGGGTTGATATTGGGTTCGTAAAGACAGGCTTTGCTCACCGCCGACTTCAGGTTGTCAGGCACCACGATCTGCGTCACCCCGCCAAAGAAGGTAAAGGCCCGGCTGTGGGATCCAATCCAGTCAGGCAACGATTGGGTCCAGGTGGCTTCCGCATAAGTGTAGTTGGAGGCGCCCAGGGCGGCCACAAAGATTTGAGCCTCGCGCATCTGGTTGGTGTGAAGATCATAAACCGGTACTGTTTGTCCGGCATAATCGACAAACAGTTTTTCGCCGGCGCGGTGCTCCTGGCGCATGACCGGATCAATCTTTTTGGCCCACTGACGGTACAGATAACAAAACTGGCTGTATTGGTGGCCTTGGGGATGCAGCTCTTTATGTTCCTGCCACAGCAGCATGAGGGTGACACTTTTGAGCCGCAACTGTGGGTGAATATAGGACCAATCAGGCAGGGGGCGTTCATGGGGTGGTAAAGTCGGCAACTGGGGATACAACAGTTGCTCCAGCTGGTTGTCGTCGAAGTCTTGAGGCAGGGGCCAACTCAAGGCTGCCTGCTGGAACCGGAACAGATACTCGGCAACCGTACTTCGGGCAATGTTGCAACTTTTAGCGATTTGGCGATTGCTGATGTCACAGTCAAATTTAAGTCGGAAAACTTCTCGAATTTTGCGCATGGTTAATCTCTCCGCCGGCATAGATACCTCCTGAGTTCGTATTTGGAGGCACATTGTAACGGTTCAATGAGTTTTTAACCAGCGCCGCTGTCAGCTGTGAAATTTTAATTAAAGGGGTGGCCGGCTTGCTCCGGAATGGGTGGCCGGCTTCGTCCGGTATCGCCGGCCGGAATCGTCCGGAATATGCATAGCACCATTGCCAAAGATTTAGAGATCCGAGATAAATACATTTAGAAATATCGTTTATTCGGAATTGTATAAATCGGTGGTTAAGCTTTGCAAACCCGAGTCTGCGTTATAAATAAGATAAATCTATGTGCAAATAAGTGAACATACCAAAATTTATAACATTGTAGAAACCGAATAATTTTTAAATGATTGTAGATAGTTAGAAGCCTTTCATCAGTTCGGCATACCTTTTGCTAGTTTGCCTCTTAACCTTTAGAGGCATCATTAAGCAAGCAAACATCAACTCTTCAAAATTCGCAACTGAAATCAGCTTTAGGGTTAGAGTATCTATCGCTTTATGGTGGTCTCCATTTATCAAGCACTGGGAGGTTGTCGAACTTGCAAGTATGTGAACCACATCATTTAAAGAAAGATTTTCTCAAACGTCTTATTTTAGTATCTTTATTAATGAGTAGCTCAATTATCGGATTATTTCCAGGAGTAGCCCTGTCCACCGATATTAACTTAGCCTGGGATGCTAACAACGAGACCGATCTGGCCGGCTACATTTTGTACTACGGTATGACAAGCGGCAACTATTCCAATAGTATTGATGTGGGCAATATTACCCAGCACACTTTCATTGATCTTCAGGATGGAGTTACCTATTACTTTGCCATCACTGCCAATGATATTAACGGCAATGAGAGTAATTATTCGGAAGAGCTGTCTCATGCGGTAGGTGTTTTAAACACTATCCCTTCAACACCGGCAGCACCCAACAGCCCTTCCAGCGGATATGTGGATACAAATTACACTTTTAACACATCTGCTTCCGATCCGGATGGTGATGCGATTGAATACCGCTTCGACTGGGGCGACGGGGTGATATCCAATTGGGGGGCTTCTTCGCAAAGCCATGTTTGGTCATCGCCGAGTACGTATTGTATTAGAGCTCAGGTGAAGGATATTTATGGTGCCATGTCGGACTGGTCGGGTTGCCATAACATCACTATCACACTCAAAACTTATACTATTACGGCCACAGCCGAAGTCCATGGCAGTATCTCCCCCTCTGGTTCAAAAACGGTTGAACAGGGTTCTGAAAAGACGTTCAACATTTATCCGGAGCAAGATTATCAGGTCTTTAATGTTGTAGTGGATGGCATTTCATTAGGAACGGTGACTTCTTATGCCTTCAACAATGTGGTCCAAGACCACACGATTGCAGCCAGCTTTGTTTACGTGGACCCAGCTCCAATTATAGACAGTGATGGAGACGGTGTGCCTGATGATCAGGATGCTTTTCCGTCAGATCCAACAGAGACAATCGACACGGACAGCGATGGTCTGGGAAACAACATGGATCCAGATGACGACAATGACGGAATGACAGACATTTGGGAACTATCGTACGGCTTAGACCCCTTAAAAGATGATGCATCAGCGGATCTGAACGGAGATGGAATCAGCAATCTGGACGAATACTTAAGCGAAGCCAAATCGAAACAGGACGATGCTAACATTAGCCCGGATGCGCCTATACTAATTTCACCTGCCGATGCGGATCTTGTGGTTTTGAGCCCAACGCTGGAAGTTGATGAATTTTATGATCCAGACATCGGAGATGTCCATGCTGAAACCGAATGGCAAATCTTTTGGATGCTAAATAAAAATAGTAAATGTGTCTTTGAGTTGCGAAGTTCTACGACTTTGACATCGCTCAACGTCCCATCATTAATATTGGATGCAAAGAAGGATTATTCTTGGCGAGTTCGATTTTACGATAAACATGGTCAGGCCTCTGAATGGTCTGAATCTGGATATTTCACCACACTGCAGAACACCTCTGATCTGGATGAAAATGGCGTTCCTGATAACCAGGAAGTTGATCTGAATGTCGATCTCGATGGTAACGGAATACTCGACACAGATGAAATAAATATCAAAAGTGTGAGGGTTAAGGATAAAAAAGATAAATTGATCGGATTAGGCACCAAGGATTCGCCAAAAACTGTCAATATTTTATCGCTTCAGTCAGAAGATCCGAGTGATCAGCAAATATATCCGGAAATGACTGCTCCACCAGGAATGATGCCATTTGGACTGGTATCTTTTAAAGTGCTCGTTGACAACCCTGGAGACCAAGCAGAGTTGACGGTATATTTCTCGGAAGAGGCACCGCCGGGAAGTGTTTGGTACAAATACGACTCTGTGCAAAACACTTGGATTGATTTCGCTGATTATGCAGTTCTGAGTCCGAACCGTATGTCCCTCAAATTGTATCTTCAAGACGGAGGACCGGGCGATGCTGATGGCGTTGCCAATGGTGTAATTGTGGATCCCTCCGGCCTTGTCGGTCCATCTTCTCTGGACACTTCTGCACCGGTGAACGATAGCTCTAGTTCAAGTGGCTGTTTTATAAATTCATTGCGAGAAAGTTCTGGTAAAGAGATTGGATCGAAGACTTACTGGGTTATGATCGAATGGTTTTTTTTCTTTCTTGCAGCACTTGCTTGTATCGGGCAATCCAAAAAAAATCATATTCAAAAGAATTAATTGCGTCGAGATATTTATATCGATTTTTGAGCAAAAACCCTATTCAATTCTTAAGCCTCTTATTGTGCTTTCTTGCCATTGCATATTCCGGACGATTCCGGCCGGCGATACCGGACGAAGCCGGCCACCCATTCCGGAGCAAGCC
>JAQBBE010000043.1:0-10781 GCA_032126435.1 Desulfobacterales bacterium
AAAAGTGCCTTGGCATAACGCCGTGCTATCGTCAAATTTTTCACTATGCCACCACCTTTTCTAAATATTCATCCACCAATTTTTCCTGATCTTGAGCGGTAATTTTATTTTTTATAATCTCTTCCGTCTTTACCAGAGCCTTATCCAAAATTTCTTCCTGAAGTTTTACTTTGGCCTGCTTGAACTCATGCTCAATATTACGCTGGGCCTGTTCCTCCAATTTCTCAGCCGCTTGTTTCGCCTCATCGATGATTCTCGCCTTGGCTTCGTTCCCCTGCCGGATATAATCTTCGATAAGCTTTTGAGTCTCCTGCTCTAATTGGGAAAATTTTTTATTATATTCCGCCAGCTGTTTTTCGGCCGCCTTCTTCTTTGTTTCCAGTTCGTCGAGTTGATCCTTAATCCCTTTAATCCTGGAATTGAGTGCCTGGGATGTCGGCTTTCTTAAAAGAAGGAAAAGACCGATGGCCAAAACCGAAAAGTTCATGACCTTGTAAGTATCCGTCGCCATCCATCCTTTTGACTCGCCCCCGGATTCTGAAGATGCCATGGACACCCCCATTAAACAAAAAAAGAGCAGCGCCATGAAAACCACCATGACCGGCCCTTTTTTAAAAATCAGTCGCTTGAGGCGATTGCCAGAAATTTTCTTCATTAAACAGCCCTCCCCAAAATTTTCTCACTGATCGCATTTGCAAAGGTATCGACCTCTTTCTGTAGCGCTGATCGAACGTTCTCTACATCCTTTGCGATTTTTTCGCGGATCTCGGCAAGATTTGCTTGAGCCTTTTGATTAATTTCTTCTATTATTTTCCTTTCTTCCTCGGCCGCCTCTTTTAACAAGGCCTCTTTTTCAATCGATCCTTTGCCCCTGGCCGTCTTAATCCCGGAAACAAAAGCATCGTCTTTCTCTTGTGCATCTTGGTCCAACTTTTCGATATTCTGCTCAAGGCTTATAATCTTTTCTTTCCTTTGGATGAGCATCTTACGAATCGGCTTGTATAAAATGACGTTCAATGCCCATATGATAATCAGAAAATTTGCGATCTGGACAAAAAGCGATCCGTCCGGAATCACCGTAACGCCGCCGGCACCGATGGCGACGCCTTTAAAGGAGAATAAAGATACTGCAGCAAACAGCGTGGAAACGATAGGATTTTTCAGGTTTAAACCGGAAATTTTCATCAATAGACCCCCCATAGCTGAAACCTGTTTATGCACTTTTATTAAGCATTACGATCACTCATGTTTTAATCGTATTTTAAACACGGCGGTCTATAACATCAGCCATAAATGTTGTCAAAGGTTTTTTTAAAAAAAATTGTCAAATTTTTTTCCTAAAACCCGGGCTATCCCTATTGTTCGTAAAGGAACCGCCTCATGCTGATGTTCAGCAATAAACCGATGCAAATCATTGTGGTAATGACCGATGAACCGCCATAACTGATGAAGGGCAGTGTCACACCGACAATCGGCATCAGGCCCATGGTCATACTGACATTAATAAAAACATGCCAGAATATCATTGCGGTAACTCCGACGGCAAGGATCGTTCCGAAGGGTTCCCGGCATCTGTAAGCAATGTTCAATCCCCAAATAATGAGAGATAGAAAAAGGAAGAGAAGGAGCAAAGTGCCCATAAAACCCCATTCTTCGGCCAAGACCGAAAAAATGAAATCGGTATGCTGCTCGGGTAAAAAAGAAAGGGCGTTTTGAGTCCCTTCTAAAAATCCCTTGCCGGCAATCATACCCGAACCTATGGCAATTTTAGACTGTATAATATGGTAGCCGGCACCCAGGGGGTCTCGGTCCGGATTTAAAAATGTCAATATCCGCCTTTTCTGGTAACCTTTTAGAAAAAACCAGACCAGAGGGCCGGCAACCGTACATGAAGTGACAATGCATAAAAGTGTTCGACGTTCAATTTTTACAAAAACAGTCACGGAACCGGCAATCAGAACGATCAGCATGGCGGTCCCCAAATCCGGTTGTTTAACGATCAAAATAAACGGAATAACCGTCAACATGAAAGGGGTAAGAAGTTCCCGTAAAGTTAAACCTCCGGTATCGGCACGTCTGGAATAATATCTTGTCAGCGAGATTATCACCGCAATTTTTGCAAGTTCCGACGGTTGAATTGAGACAGGTCCCAATATGAGCCAGCGCATAGCTCCGCCCACATGCTTTCCGAATATCAATACAGATATTAAAAGCAACATACACATAATATAGATGACGGGCGCCCATCGATCCAATACTTTGTAATTAATCAGAAAAGACAAAACCATTACGATAATTCCGGCGGAATACCAGATCAACTGCTTGAAATACAACGTCTTTTGCGGCGCTGCCGTCGTTGATATTACAGCGCTGTAAAGTGCAATAAGACCCAGGCATGCGATGAATAACGTTAGCCCAAGTAATCCCCAGTCAAAGTATTTTACAAATCGCCGATCGATCATTTCAGCCACGCTCCTGATACTGGGAACTCGCCCATGATCCACGACACATGATCCATGATGTTGGATTCAGATTATCCATTAATTGAAAAGAGATGCTTTCGATGATAATATTCCCTGGCAACCTCCAGCTCCGTTGAAACGGAATTTCCGCTTTGGTCGGACAAACTGGAGGAATGCCGCAGATCCCGTGATATTCATTCCAATGAAATGCTTGCGCTGTTGTGCCTTGAAGGTCTGCAGATTTCATCGGGGCTTACGGTTGCAGTTCATCTTTTTTTAAGTAGGTTCTGATGATTTCCCTGGCAATCGGTCCCGCCGAGCTTGACCCGTGCTCTCCATGCTCTACAACTACAGTGACAGCGATCTGTGGATTCTCGGATGGTGCATAGGCCACAAACCATGCATGCGCTTTTAGGTGGTCGGGCAAATTTTTATCAGACCAGTTGGGGTCCTTGCTGCGCCCAACTACCTGGGCAGTTCCTGTTTTACCGCTGACACTAAGGCCGTCGATATGTGCAATCCGCCCGGTACCTTTTGGACTGTTCACAACCTCCCTCAGACCTTTTTTAATAATCCTAAATGGTTGCTTGCCGGTAGGCAGTCGGCCGGCCAACCGCCGTTTGCTTTGAATCACGACCGCACCATCCGCCGTATTGACGGACTTGAGCACCAAAGGTGTATACAATGCTCCGCCATTGGCCACTGCTGAAGTCAGCACAAGCATCTGCAGGGGTGTTGCGAGATTATAGCCTTGCCCGATGGCCACAGAAAGGGTTTCACCGCCCTGCCAGGCAATGCCGGTTCGGCGCTTTTTCCATGCTGCCGTTGGGACCAGCCCTGCTTCTTCGTGATCCAGATCGATTCCGGTGAGCGACCCCAGTCCGCACGCTTTGGCGTACATCGCCAGTCGATCTACGCCCAGCTTTTGACCGACCTGGTAGAAAAAGACGTCACAGGATTCAGCCAATGCTTTAACAACGTTCACATTACCGTGTCCTCCGCGTTTCCAGCATCTGTAAATACGATTTCCATATTTATAATGTCCAGGGCAGTAAAACGTCGTCTTTTCATCGATAACCCCTTCTTCGAGCCCTGCCATTGCCGTTACAATTTTAAAGGTGGATGCCGGAGGATACGCACCTTGAATGACCTTATTTTCCAACGGTTTTAACGGGTTGGACACCAGCGCCTCCCATTGCTTATGCGACATGCCGTCAACAAAAATATTCTGATCGAATGAAGGAGAGCTTGTCAGTGCGAGAATATCCCCTGTATTTGGATCCATGGCTGCAATGGCGCCGGCCTTACCCTCTAAAAGCATTTCCGCTGTTTTCTGCAAGGTGTTGTCGATGGTTAGATAAATGTTATTTCCGGGCTGGGCATCCACCGTTTTTAAAATTCTAACAACCTGTCCCATGACATTGACTTCAACCTGTCGACCCCCTCGCTTCCCATGTAAGAACGACTCAAACATTTTCTCAACACCGAATTTCCCGATATAATCACCACCCTTACACTCTGGATATTTACCGGATTCGAGTTCTTGAGAATTAATTTCACTCAAATATCCGATTAAATGCGCGGCACGCTGCCTCTCGATGTAGTGTCTTCGAGACTTGACATCGATGACAACGCCGGGAAGGTCAAAGTTGTGAACCTCGGCGGCAGCCAAGGCATCGCGTCCGATATCCTTTTTCAAAGGTATCGGTTTATAATGTGAACCCGTCCTGTTATTTTCAATTTTTGACATGAGTTCAGAAACAGGAACATTGATATATTTAGACAATTTCTCAATGGTATCCTTTACCGGTTTGGCATCTTTTAAAATAATGCTGACATCAAACGACGGCCGGTTATCAACCAGCAATGTTCCGTTTCGGTCAAAAATCATCCCTCTCGACGGATCTGTACTCTGCAGACGTATACAATTGTTTTCTGATAATCGCCTCAACTCCTCGCCCTGAATCACCTGAAGGTAAAACAGGCGTATCAAAAGTATAAAAAAAGCGCCAGCAACGCAAAACATCGCTCTAATGACGCGCTGTTTATACCATTCTGCGTCTGCTGTTTTTAAATATTTAGTCAAAGCACTCTCTACTTTTACAACAGGAGGGGTATCGATCGTTCAACAGAGATTAACGATCAACTTTTCTTGTAAATATTTCCTTAACCCTTTTATCCCATTTTCCAAATGAATAATTAAAAAACATAAGAAACATCGGTCCGGTGAATATGGCCCAAAACACCTGAACCCCAATGGTAATCGACATTTCTGATGTGAAGTGCAAGCCGGGCTCAAAGACGACACTGCTGCCAACAAATATAAAATTCTCCATCAATACGCCTGCAACAACGATAAACGGCAAAAGCGGATTGTTCCCCACCTGTAAAAAAGTTATAACCCATCTCACCCCGATAAACAACCACAGATAGGTGGTTAAATAGAGACCGAAAGTGCCTCCGGAAATGGTATCCATCACCAACCCGAAAAAGAGAATAACCGGTATGCTTTCACGGAGGGGACGGAAGATGCACAAGTAAATGACGAATGGGGCAAGGAGATCATAAAACCCCTGGAATAAGGGGATATAGGGCATAACTGTGGTCTGAACGATGATCAGAAAAAGACATATACAAACATGATAGCAATAGGTCATTTCTCTTGCTCAAACTCATGTTTTTTAGGATTCAATACAACCAGAACCTCTTCGAGTTTTTCAAAATCGACATAGGGTGTAACGGTTACTTCCTGAAAGATCCCCGACTTAGGCTTGATGACGCCTGAAACATACCCGACTGCAAGCCCTTTTGGGAAGACACCGTCGAGCCCCGATGAAACGACAATATCATCCACCACAATATCGTGTTTGCGCAAAACATATTTAAAAAGGCATTGACCGGCTGAACCGCCCTTGATGATTCCGCGTGCCCTGTCCCTTTGTACCAAAGCATCGACCGCGCTGTTATGATCAATAATCAGGAGAACCTTAGAATAATGGGCGGATACCTCCGTCGTCTGCCCTGCAATTCCTTCCGGGATTACAACGGCCATTCCTTTTTCAACACCATCATTTTTTCCCTTATCGATAAGAACAGTTTTAAACCAGGGAGAAGGGTCCTTACCAATGACCTCCGCTGCCAGGACGCGATCGGTAATGGTTTTCTGAAAGTTCAGCAGGTTGCGAAGACGCGCATTGGAAAGTTTAAATTCCTTAAACTGAATATTTTTTTCAAAGGCGAGGTTTAAGTCTTTTCTTAATCTCTCATTCTCTTTTGCCACGTTAACCAGGAAAAAATAGTGCCGCCATATATCTCTTACAAAGCGGATCGAACTGCTGGCAGCTTTCTGGAAAGGAGCAACAATGGAGATGGTGATCCTTCCCGGTCCATAATAGGAAATATAGCGGCGATTAAAAACGGAAAGAAGTATGATATTGACTGCAATCAGAACGATCACACCAACAATCATCACCATCTTTTTGGAAAACATGAACCTATTGAATTACAACTTGTTTGAGGATTTCAATGTTGTCGAGAGCTACACCAGATCCGAGTGCAACGGTGAGTAATGGATCCTCGGTTATCGTTATGGGGAGGCCGGTTTCTTCCCTGAGAAGCTTGTCCAGATTCTTCAATAGTGCGCCACCGCCCGTCAATACAATTCCCCTGTCAACGATGTCGGCGGCCAGCTCCGGCGGTGTCTGTTCCAAAGCTATTTTAACGGTCTCTACAATGGCATCAATCTGTTCGGAAATTGCCACACGTATCTCTTCCGAATCGATGGCCAGAATCTTTGGGATACCTGAAGCAAGGTCTCTGCCCTTGACTTCTATGGTTTCAAGATCCTGAGGCTCCGGATATGCATTCCCGATGGTGGTTTTGATAATTTCAGCTGTGCGCTCACCGATCAGCAGGTTATATTTTCGCTTGATATACTGGATAATCGCAGCATCCATCTTATTGCCGGCCACCCGAATAGATCTGCTGTAAACAATTCCCGCAAGAGATATCACCGCAACCTCAGTGGTACCGCCGCCGATATCGACAACCATATTACATATCGGTTCGGTAATGGGAAGGCCGGCACCGATTGCCGCTGCCATGGGTTCTTCAATCAGAAACACCTCACGCGCCCCTGCCGACTCGGCCGATTCTTTGACCGCACGTTTTTCAACCTGGGTAATTCCTGACGGAACGGCAATAACAATTCTGGGTCTGACAAACGTCCGTCTGTTATGAACCTTGTGAATAAAATGGCGTAGCATCGCCTCTGTTACTTCAAAATCAGCTATTACACCATCGCGCATGGGACGAATCGCCACGATATGACCGGGTGTTCTACCCAGCATATTCTTGGCCTCAAGGCCGACAGCCAGAACACGGTTTTTCATGCGATTGTCGGTACGCACGGCAACTACAGAGGGTTCATTCAACACAATACCTTTGCCTTTAACATAAACCAGAGTATTTGCCGTACCCAGGTCGATGGCAAGATCCGTTGAAAAAAAACCTAAAATTTTATCGACGAATAGACCCATAACACCTCATCTTTATACACTAAAAATATGTACATTTTTTTCGTTATACACTCTGAAAAAGATTTGAAAAACAGCCTGAATTCATTAAATGCGCAAAATTATCAAAATTATTCTATAATGACAAGAGAAATATCAAGATATTCCTTTTTATTTAAGGTGCATGATTCCTGGAGCCGGGTGAACGTCGATGGAAGTGGGCACCCGATATTTTTTTCTGTGTATCTTGGATCCGAATATACGATCTTCCGTTGAAATAGTTCAATTTTTAGATCTCGCAATCGATACATTTTTGAATGTATCTGCGATCCGATACATTTTCCATGACCGCGTCATGTAGTTTCGGCCTGAAGGCTTTGATTCGGTTATTATCCCGGGATGGATGGATGCGGTTTGTCAACAGGATAATAATAATACTGCGATCGAGATCCATCCAAAAGGATGTACCGGTGAACCCAAGATGTCCAACGGTTCTTTCTGAAAAATAACGGCCACAACTCGGATCGATCGAAGACGGGGTGTCAAATCCAAGCGCCCGGCCTTCACGCTCCGACCTTTTAAAAAACATTTGCACTAAAGCGATATCAAATACATCCATTGAAGGGTCCCCATGGTATGCGGTCATAAGCTCTGACAATAGGAAAAGGATATCCCCGGCAGTCCCGAAAAGCCCGGCATGCCCTTCAATGCCGCCCACTGCATAGGCATTATCATCATGAACCATACCCTCCAAAAGGATACCCCGCCAAGGACAGCGTTCGGTTGCGGCAAATTTTGTTTGGCGGGACTTTCCATCAATATCGATAAAAAATAGATTGTTAAGACCCAGCGGACGGTAAATATTTTCCGTAACAAAACGATCCAGCCGGCGTCCTGATATCTCTTCGATCACCCAGCACAGAATCATAAACCCGATGTCGCTGTATATGATCTGTTCACCGGGAGCATGTATCAGAGGCTCTTTGGTCAGAAGCTCCCTTAATGCATCTTTTCTTCGATGAGGTTCAATTTTACACAACAATTTATAATAGGGACGATAATCCGGAAGCCCGGAATTATGATAGAGCAGATGTTCTATCCGGATCTCCTTTTTGTCCGTATTTTTAAATGACGGTAAAATCGATCCCAGACTCTGTTCCAAAGACAGCTTGGATTGTTCTAACAGATGCATGATCGCGAGCGTGGTTGCCAGCGGTTTGGTCAAAGAGGCCAGGTCGAAAACCGTTTCTTTGGTCATTTGACGGCCAGCAAATAGATTTGCAGAACCGTACGCCTCGAAAAAAACAGTGGCCCCGTCCAACGAGACCAAAAGGACGCCGCCGGGAAACACCTCGTTTAATATCGCGTCTTTCATCAAACGGTCTACGTGCGTCATCGTCCAATCTCTTTATCATTCAATCCGGCTTGAGAAACTCAGGAACCGCACCTCATTTAGCGCCCCTCATGCCGTAACGGCCGGTTCATGGAACAACAGCTGTTCCTTCTCGGTGTCAAGGGTTGCAGCAAGTCCAAGAGGAATCATGATATTGCGTCTCCCATGGCCGATTTCAAAACCGGCCATAACCGGAATATCCATATCCTCGAAGATATCGCCAACAAGCGCATAAATTTCATTCAGAGGACCGCATTCTTCAAAAGAACCGAGAACCAGTCCGGCGATCCCGTTGAAACATCCGGCCAGCTTCATTTGAGTCAGCATTCGGTCGATCCGGTATGGTGCCTCTCCCAGATCCTCAAGGAGCAGAATCTTCCTCTTGAAACTTGGGGCATAAGGGGTGCCCACCAGATGACACAAGGTGGTCAGATTTCCGCCGGCCACCGGTCCTGAAGACAGGCCCGGACGGACGACAATGCCGTTTTCAGGCGCCAGTTCAAGGGCTGTGTTGGATGTCAGCGCCCATCGCATCGCCGCGATGGTCTCTTCAGCGGCATCGGCCAGGGTGGTGACCACAGGTCCGTGAAAGGTGACCAGGTCGCACCGGTCATGGAGTACAGACAGGAGCACCGAGATATCGCTGAATCCCACAAAAATTTTCGGATTATTTTGAATGGTCTCAAAATCGAGAAACGGAAGGATGCGCATACTCCCATACCCGCCCCGGGCGCAAGCAACCGCCTGGATGGATGAATCGGCAAAAAGACGATTCATCCGGTCCGCCCGCTGGACATCGGTTCCGGCCAGGAATCCGTGTTTCTGGAAAATAGTCTCATCAAAAACCGTCCGAAACCCCATCGATTCCAGAACAGCCCTTCCCCTCATGAATTTTTCCGGATCAAAGGGACCGGCAGGCGCAACAATTCCGACGGTATCGCCCGGCTTCAGACGGGGCGGCTTAACAGATTTTTTCTCCTGGGTTCGCATGGTTATTTATTATAGCATTAAATTAACGTTTTTGGTCAACGGAAACGCTGAATCGAATTTTGAGTCGACTTGGTTTAAATAAAACGAATTTTTTGTGGTATCGTCAACAAAATTTTGAAAATAATTACTATATTTACGTTTTTAACACCCATATAGAATTTTCGGAACACAAAATTGTTCTTACCCAATGGATACTTAACCATTGCCCTCGTTTTTTAAAATTTGGTTTGCAAGATTCCGGCATCATATCTTGACATGGCCGATCTGAAGTGTTAATTATTTGCTTACCGTCGGGGCGTGGCGCAGTCTGGAAGCGCACTTGAATGGGGTTCAAGGGGTCGGAGGTTCAAATCCTCTCGCCCCGACCATAGTTTTAAAATAAAAACAGGGGGTTCTGCCGAACTCCCTGTTTTATTTTAAGACTATAAAGTCCCCTGTTTCATGGCACATTTGTCACATTATTGGACACGAAAAAGGACCTGCCTTAAAAAATTACAGCCTATTTCTTATCATTTTTTTCGATGTTCAAGTAACGTTTAACTTCATCCACCACCTGACGGACTTCTGCCAAGCATCATTTGCCCTTCGGGTTTTTGGTGGCACACTGACAATTTCCGAAGTTCTTTTCCGCTAATATTCTCTCCACAATAAGGGAGCGACCATTTTTAATATAATCTTGCTTAATATCGTCAACGGAATACTCGGAGCAGTAACAGATTAAATTACTCATAGATGCTGTCTTTTTGGTTATTGGTTAGATTTCGATCTGGTCCAGCCTATATATAATAAGGTAACAGCCGGCGATTCAAGAACAGCCCACCTGCTTTGGGAACAGGAAGTCGGAGGTTCAAATCCTCTCGCCCCGACCAGACAGATAAAGAAATTTAGGTGGCTCTATCGAACCCCTTTTTCCCTTTATGGGGTATCTTCTGATAAGGCTCGCTCAGGTGAAGTCAGGGGGTGAGGTAACTTTAACCTTTCGTAAAATTAACCCAATTAGATAATTGTAATCACTAAAACAAAATTGTAAAGAAAATCAAGAGGATATATCACATTGTGGCAGGAGGGTTATTCATCATTCATAATTGATTGCCATCGGTACAGAGCAGTCCATACCTGAAAATATGTGTCTTTGCGTAAGTTATCCCCGGCTGGTATAATATTGTCCTTTACGTTTGCATAATCAATATCGTAGGCGCAATTTATCAAATAGTCTGCCCATTCATGCTTGGAAATCTTCATACGATACCGATAGTCGGTATGCTCCATTTCCAAAATATAAGATTCATCAGAATAGCCATACAACTTCTTTGACAACCGACTAAGATCATCTTTACATCGTGAGCGGATCATTAGCTCGCCACTTTTGCAATACTTGTCAAAAACTGCTGAGAAAAAACCGTCTTTGGAGAAAATCCACAT
>JAQBBE010000044.1:0-4038 GCA_032126435.1 Desulfobacterales bacterium
CCATGCATCATATTTATTGTAAAGAATTTCGATGTATTCAACCTTTGGGGTCAGGCCGTAAAAGTCTACGATCCGGTTGCCGACGGAAGCCATAAACTGCCACCCGATCAGATAGCCGAAGCATCCTCCGAGGACGGACCCCGCAGAACATATCAATGCATATTTCAATGATTTTTTGGGTATGGCTACAGCCAGCGCGATAAGCAGTATATCCGGGGGAATCGGAAAAAAAGAGGATTCACTGAAGGCCAGTAAAAATAGAGCCCATGATCCATAGGGCGTTTCCGCCCAGTGGAGCACCCAGTCGTAAAGGCGACGAAGCATGAATTACGATCTCCATCCATGTTCACCCACAAGTTTGACAAATCTGCATCCCCCTAAATTTATCTTGTGAATGCCGTGTTCATCCTTGTAAAGCTTTATGAGTTCTTGTGAATACTGGTCTCCAACGGGTATTACCATACATCCCCCCACAGCGAGCTGGCTCACCAAAGGTGTCGGAATGCTCGGAGAACCTGCGGTAACAATAATACCATCAAAAGGGCTTTGGTCGGCCCAGCCGGCAGTGCCGTCAGAATATTTGGTTACAATATTGTGGTAATGAAGCGCATCAAAAAGCTTGCGAGTTTTTATATGGAGCGCGTGTATTTTCTCGATGGTATAAACACGGAAAACAATTTCCGCTAAAATGGCAGCCTGGTATCCGGATCCTGTTCCGATTTCAAGTATTCTGTCGTCTTTTCCGGGCTGCAGTGCCTGGGTCATCTCCGCTACGATATATGGCTGTGAGATGGTCTGCTGTTCTCCGATGGGGAGCGGAAAGTCACCATAGGCCTGATCCCTTAGCGCTTCACTCACAAAAAGGTGCCGGGGAACCTTGCGCATGGCGGCCAGGACGTTTGGATCGGTGACGCCGCGTGCTTCAATCTGTTTTCTGACCATCTCTTCACGCTGGCGGTCATACTTTAAAGAATTTTCATCCAAAATAATAAACCTATAATTAATCTGAAGAGTTACACTTTTTCCACGTCACTTTGCCGGAGGCCATTTCAAAGAACGTTTTTCAAAATGATCTCGCTGTAAGGCTTCAAAACCCGTTTAATTTATTTCCCAAATGCCACGGGCGTATGCCCGTGGGAATCTGCATGGCAATTTTGAAATTTCTATCAACTTTGAGGGGTTACGTCAAGAATTTAGAATCTATTCACCGAAGGTTTCTCCAAACACCAAATTTTTCTTGTCCGATGCGTATTTTCGTCCGGATTTTTCACCTGCCCATCGATACGACCTAATCATCAAAATGTCCCGAAACCATTTTAAATAAAGCGCTTGATTTTTCATCACAATGTCGCATAATCTGATATTCGTGGCATGAGATACATCCCAAAATGCTGTGAAAATGGAAGTTATGCGCGGTATTCCCGAATACTGAGTAAATCCCTGGATTGAATCGGACAAAACAACGCCATGAAGAGCATTAGACATTTGAAATTATGTGTTTTACTTTTGATACTCATTATTATGTTCGGTGTCGCCGGATATATGACCATCGAAAAATGGGGTTTTTTAGATGCATTGTATATGACGGTTACCACGCTCACCACGGTGGGATACGGTGAAGTCCACGAAGTGAGCGATTTGGGGCGGATGTTCACGATTTTGTTTATCATTATCGGTGTGGTTTACTTTTTGTATATTGCGGGTGCCGTCGTCCAGTTTATGGTTGAAGGCCAAATAAGAGCCATATTGGGGAGGAGAAGCTTGGATAAAAAGATTGGTCGAATGAAAAATCACTATATCGTTTGCGGATATGGGCGTATCGGAAGAATTCTGTGCAAGATGCTGGCAAGCAAGCCGGTGGATCTGGTGGCTATCGAGAAGAACCAGGACCTCATCCCGGTCATGGATAACGATAAAATTATTTATTTGTCCGGTGATGCCTCCGATGAGACGGTTTTGCTCAGGGCGGGAATAAAAAGGGCTAAAGGTCTGGTTGCAGTCCTGGCTACCGATACGGACAATGTGTTCCTGGTGCTGAGCGCCAGGCAGCTTAATCCGGATATTTATATCATGGCAAGGGCTTCCCACAACGAAACAAAGTCTAAAATTCTGGCTGCAGGTGCCAACAGGGTTGAATCGCCCTATGACATGGGGGCTGTGAGTATGGCCCAGCGGATCATCCGTCCAACAGTGACCAATTTTCTGGATTTTGCCTTTACTCAAGAACGGAAAGATATTCAAATGGAAGAGATACCGGTCAATCCCTCCTCGAGCCTTGTAAATGTAATGTTGAGGGATTCAGGCATCAGACAACAGTTTAATCTGATCATCATCGCCATAAAAAAACATGACGACAGTATGCGATTTAATCCCTCTTTTGAAACGGTCATCGAGGCCGGCGACACCGTCATCGCCGTGGGGCAGGAAGAAAATCTACAGAAGCTGGAAAAAATATTGAACCCAACAAGTTGACAGGCAGAGAGCTTTTTTTATTCGGTTATATTTTATAGATAATCCGTTTATCTGTAATAATTATGTCCACATACTTGTCCTGGGCTTCCATTTGTATTTGTGGAACGATCTGGTCTTCAAACGACAAGGCGACCTTTCTTGTGGTAATGGAGAGGTTTGGAATAAGCCGGTCGTAATATCCATCGCCGGACCCGATTCTTCCGCCCTTTTCATCAAAAGCAATGCCTGGGATAATTGCAATGTCGATACATTCGATGGGCACAACGTTACACCGGCTGAAATCCGGTTCCAAGATGCCTCTGGGACCCAGCGTCAAATCCGTGTCGACAGTGTCGATTTTCATCAATTTCATTTTATGTTTTGTTGTGTCAAAGGCGGGAAGGATGACGATTTTGTTGTAATTCAAGCATCTTTTAATGATTTTCAGACTGTTAACTTCACAGCTGCTGTTGATATAGAGTAAAACAATGTTCGCTTCCAGAAAATTGGCGAATTCAAAGAGCCGGTTTTCTATTCTTGTTGTTTTTGCTTCAACGTCTTTGGCTGAAAGTGCGGCAAGTGTTTTTGCAATATTGCTGCGTATTTCATCTTTTGTTTCTCGTATTTCCTCCATGGCTACTTTCCCCCGCGCAAACATTTTGAATATTTTTTATTGTATACAAATTTGATGAACAATGTCAACTTATAATAATCATTGACTATATAGCTTGCCCGTGATACAAGGCAAAAGAATTTTTTTCAAATCGGATTGTCGATAATATAGGTATTGGCAATCCGATTCAGGTGTAATGAAAGCGTTAAAAATTTGGGTTATGAAACGTCGTTTGAGCGAACCGAATTAAGATTTAAAGGAATAATAAAACGGATATGCTGGAAATCAAGTTTGTAAGACAAAATCTGGAGGAGATAGAAAAATCGCTGGCAAACAGAGGAGAAACAGCGGATCTGATCACTTTTAAAGATTGTGATACCCGGCGCAAGTCTCTCCTGCTCGAGATTGAAAATTTAAGACATCGCCGGAATATTGTTTCGGAGAAGATCGCAGCCATGAAGAAAAACGGTGAAGATGCAGAGGATCTTATGACCGAGATGCGCGAAGTCGGGGGGAGAATCAAAACCCTGGATCTGCATTTGACCGAAAATGAAGAAAAGATAAATCAAATTCTTTTTGGGTTGCCGAATTTGCCCCACGCGTCAGTTCCCATCGGCAAGGACAGTTCTGAAAACCCGGTTCTAAAAAAGACGGGCACCCCGCCGGATTTCGATTTCGAGCCGCTGCCTCACTGGACTTTGGGCGAAAACCTTAAGATATTGGATTTTGAAACAGCATCCAAAATTACCGGTGCACGGTTTCCACTCTATCTGGGGGCTGGTGCAAAGCTGGAAAGGACGCTGATTAATTTTATGCTGGATATCCATACCGCCGAGCACGGTTATAAAGAAATACTCCCCCCTTTTATGGTAAACCGGGACAGTATGACCAACACCGGCCAGTTGCCGAAATTCGAGGCGGACCTTTTCAAACTGGAAGGGTGGGATTATTTCATGGTTCCGACGGCGGAAGTC
>JAQBBE010000045.1:0-6094 GCA_032126435.1 Desulfobacterales bacterium
CGTCTGGTGCGGCTTTCCGACGGTAAACCGCTGCGTAAAGTGGCCTGGCTTCAGTGTGTGGGATCGCGAGACATCCAGATCGACGCCGACTACTGTTCGTCCATCTGCTGCATGCATGCGATCAAAGAAGCCCTGGTGGCCAAGGAAAAGGCCGGAGGGGCGCTGGAAGCAGCCATCTTTTATATGGATATGCGTACCTTCGGGAAATCCTTTCAGCGGTACCGTGACCGGGCGGAAACCGAACACGGCGTTCGATTTGAAAAGGGGCGTGTCCACTCCGTTTTATATAATGAAAACAGTGACGATCTCATTGTCAGACATGTTGATTATTCCGGCACCCATTCAGAGGAGATCTTCGATATGGTTGTGCTCTCTGTGGGCCAGAGGCCGGCTTTGGGTACGACAGCTCTGGCCGAAATGGTGGAAATGCCGCTCAATCAGTGGGGGTTTGGCCAGACCGAACCCTTTTCACTTACGCGAACAAATACGGAGGGGATCGTACTGGGAGGCTCCTTCTCCGGCCTTAAGGACATCAGTGAATCTGTCATTCAGGCTTCTGCCGCTGCTTTGTCTGCATCCCGCATCATTCATGCCGCCGGAGGCAGCCTTAGTCTTGAAATTTCATCCGTCGAGCCATTTCCGGATATTTCTCAGGAACCGCCTAGAATTTTGATCGCTGTCTGCACCTGCGGTGATCTGCTTGCCAAGCTTCTCGACACGCAACAACTTGTTCGATGTCTCAAGGTCGACCCCGCTGTAAACCAGGTCGAGTTTCTTGAGCAAACCTGTACGGTCACGGGATGGGAAAACCTTGTTGAACGGGTGGAAAAACACAAACCGAACCGGATTCTGATCGGGTCCTGCCTTCCCTATGTGTATGCCCAAAAAATTAAAGAACTGGGACGGCAAGTGGGGCTGAATCCTGCTCTTATAGAGGTGGTCGATTTGATGCTTATGGCTCAAAGCTCAAAGCTTAAATCCGAAACGTTGTCTGCGGATGAGATATCAAAAATCAACAGTGAATTGCTGGCTATTTTGGGAACAGGGCTTGCCCGGCTTAAATGGGCTGATCCGGATCCTGTGCCCGGCGAAAAGATTCTTCGGCAAGCCCTGGTGGTGGGCGGCGGAATTGCCGGAATGTCCTCGGCCATTGCCGTCGCAGATCACGGCTTTCAGGTCGATCTGATCGAGCAAGAAGAGATGTTGGGTGGTAACCTTAACTGGTTACAACGAACATTGGAAGGCAACACAACGAAGACTATATTAGACGAAACGCTGTTGAAGGTGGAAAAACACCCTCTCATTCGGGTCCACACCCATAGCCGGGTGCGCGCGTCTCATGGTCAGGTAGGACGTTTTTACACCACTATTGAGGACAAGGAAAAGGGCGCTTTCACTCTGGAACATGGCGTGACCATCCTTGCTACCGGAGGAGTGGAAGCTGACACGACATCCTATAACTACGGCACAAGCGAGGCAATTGTCACCCAAAGGGAACTGGAGAGAAAAATACATGACAATACAATCGACCCAAGTCGACTCGGGTCGATTGTCATGATTCAATGTGTCGATTCCAGGCAGGAGCCAAGGAATTATTGCAGCCGCATATGCTGCACCACGGCCTTAAAACACGCACTGCATTTCAAGGAGCAAAATCCGGAAATTAATGTCTTCATTCTTTATCGGGACATGATGACCTATGGTTTTACCGAGTCCTATTATACCCTGGCCCGCAAGTCCGGTGTAATCTTTATCCAGTACGATGTGGATGAAAAACCACAGGTTACTCCCATGGACGGATCTGTTCGAGTGACAGCCGTTGAACCGATTATCGGACAAAAGGTCCAGATTGATGCTGACCTTGTTGTCCTTGCCACCGGCATTGTACCCAAGCTACCCAAAGATCTGGCGGAATCCTTTGGGGCGACACTGGATCGGGACGGCTTTTTTGAGGAGGCAGAATCGAAATGGAGACCCGTCGATTCACTTAAAGAAGGAATTTTTGCCTGCGGCCTGGCCCATTCTCCCCGCAACATCACGGAATCGATAGCAACCGCCGAAGCTTCGGCCCAGAGAGCCTTAAGGATTCTTTCGTATGAACGGATGCCTGCCGGAAGAGTGGTGGCAGAGGTCCGTCACAGCCTTTGCAGTCTATGTGAGCGGTGTATTGAGGCCTGTCCATATGGTGCTCGCATGGTCGATCTGGAACTGGAAAAAGTTCTGGTCAACACCGCCATGTGTCAAGGATGCGGATCATGCGCCACGGTTTGTCCGAACAGCGCGTCGACCCTTGCCGGGTTTTTGGACCGGCAAATGTTCGACGTCATCGATTCGGCGCTTGAAGGAACGGCATAGGATTGAATATTGATGATTGAATATTGACGATTTAGGCAATCGCTTTGTTTTGGTTATTTTAATAAAATTTACGGAAAACCTTCAATCAACAATCTTCGATCGAAAATATTCAATTAAAAAGGGAGAAGCCATGAACCAGGCGCAAATAATTGAAATTGAGCCGGAATCTGAAATTGCACCTGAACCGGTCATTGATTCTTTGGCCACAATTCGGAACATGGTCAGTGCCTGCATCCAATGCGGCACCTGCACCGGTTCTTGCCCCAGCGCCTTTGCCATGGATCTCACTCCGCGTCAGCTTTGGTATAATGTCCTTATGGGGGAAAAGGAGACAATTTTTCACAGCAAGACCTTTTCCCTATGCTCCGCCTGCTATTGCTGTACACTGCGATGTCCCCGGGGGCTTCCACTTACCGAGACGATGAGTTCTCTCAAGCAGATAGCTGCAAAAGAGAACCTGGCTCCCTATAAAAAAAGCATCCGATTTTACAAAAGCTTTATGGAGAGTGTACGCCGCCATGGCCGGGTTAGAGAGATGGAGTTCATGACGCTCTATTTTCTTTCCATGAAAAACCCTTTCATGCCGTTTCAGTTTGCCCCGTTGGGGATGAAACTCTTTGGCAAAGGAAAAGTCTCTTTTGAGATTCCTTCAAAAGGAAACGGTGCTTTAGAGTCGATCTTTCGTAAGGTTGAAGAGTTAGAGCAGAATTCATAGAATACCTTTTGCAGTGGCGAAGCCGCGTTTTATAAAATCGTAATACGATTTTATTTTGGAGGGTAAATATGAAGTACCTATATTATCCGGGTTGTTCTCTGGAGGGGACGGCCCTTGAATACAACGCCTCCACCCGGGCATTTATGCAAGAACTGGAAGTGGATCTGTTGGAGCTTAAGGACTGGACCTGTTGCGGTGCCAGCGCTGCGGAGGCCACCAGCTATCTCCTTTCTCTGGCTTTACCGGCGTATATCCTGGCCATGGCCGAGGAGATGGACGGGACCAAAGAAATTCTTGTTCCGTGCAGCGCGTGCTACCTGAACTTGAAAAAGGTTGAGAAAAAGAGCCGAAAAGACCCGGAGCTTCTTGATAAAATTAACACCATATTAAAAGAAAAAAATCTGCGCTATCGCGGTCAGGTGCGGGTCCGGCATCTCCTTGATGTCGTTGCCAGTGATGTAGGTCCTTCAAAGATCGTTTCCCGGGTGAAAAACCCTTTTATCGATTTGAAAATTGCACCCTACTATGGATGCCAGTGTCTTAGGCCTTACCCTATTTTTGATGATCCTGAGGAGCCACGCTCCATGGAACCGCTTATAGAAGCTCTAGGGGCAAAGATTCATCCTTGGAATATGGGGGGAAGATGTTGCGGCGCATCCCACATGACCACCAAGCCCGAGATGGCTCTGGAGCTTGTCGCTGGAATATTAAAGGCGGCTCGAGGCGCTGATGCTATCGTCACGGTATGTCCCATGTGCCAGATGAACCTGGAGGCATATCAGAAGAAAATTTCGGGGATGTTTAAAGAAGATATGCACATGACCATACTTTATCTTCCTCAATTTATTGGGCTTGCTATGGGTTTATCGGAACAGGCTTTGCGATTGGATCTGAATCTTTCTATTACTAAGGAATTTAGGGATAAGCTATAACCTGAATCTTGCATGAAAATTGATGAATGAAAGACTACCCAGTATTGTAGTTACCGGAGCATCGGGTTTTATCGGAAGACATTTTGTCATTGCTGTATCCGAAAACCTTCGGTTGTTCTGTATTGCACGTCGCAGCCAAAAGGAAGTCGGCATACCGTATCATGACAATATTCATTGGCTCCAGGTTGATATAACAAACCGGAAAGATCTGATAGATGTCTTTAATTATATCAAAGATCAAGGCGGTGCTGATTATGTTTTGCATCTGGCCGGGTACTACGACTTCACCCTGAAAGAAAACCCTGCCTATGAGCAGATCAATATAACCGGCACACGATATATTCTTGAGATGTCAAAGCTCTTGGGAATAAAGCGTTTCATTTTTTCCAGTTCGCTGGCAGCATGCAAATTTCCGCCCCACGGTAAGGCATTAACCGAAGAGAGTCCCGCTGATGCTGATTTTCCTTACGCACGAAGCAAAAGAAGCGCGGAAAAAATGATTAGGGAATATTCGGAAGACTTTCCATGCTCAATTGTCCGGCTGGCAGCCGTATACAGTGACTGGTGTGAATATCCTTTGTTGTATATGTTGTTAAAGTGCTGGCTTTCCCGAAACAAACTCATGTCAAGAATAGTAACGGGATACGGCGAATCGGCGGTGCCTTATATCCACATTAAGGATATTATTAAGTTATTTCTGAGAATTATTGAAATCAGCGATATCCTGCCCCGCTTGGCCATTTACAATGCCAGCCCTCAAGAGAGTGTTTCGCATAATGAGCTTTTTGAAGCCGTTACACGATACTATTACGGACATGGTTTTAAACCGTTTCGAGTATCGAAGCTTCTGGCTTATTTGGGTTTAGCTATAATATCATTTTCAGGGCGGCTTAACAGCCAAAAAACATTAGAACAACCTTGGATGGCGGATTATATTGACAAAAAGCTTAGCGTGAATGCTACTGCCACATACAATGCGCTGGGATGGAAACCGACGCCACGTTATCATATATTGCGGCGATTATTGATTTTAACGGAAAAAGTGACAAGCCATCCAAACGAGTGGGCATTCCGCAATGAAATTTTACTCCAACGTGTTGTCTATAGAAAAAGCACCACAATTTACGATATTCTAACAGAATTGCGTGGACCGTTGGTCGAAAAAATCGTAGAAGAAATAATGACGCCGGAATATGAACAACGTTTTCCGAATTACCGGAAGATGGATCCTGAAACACTTAAGTGGTATATTACCTTAAACTATCAGCTGGTTACCGCCACAGTGAGAAGCAGAGACAGATCTATAATACCGGCCTATGCTCGAGAAATTGCTTATAAACGTCATTTCGATGGCTTTGGGGCAAAAGAGGTAAGGGATTTATGGTTGCTGATTGGAAACACCATGAAGGAATCTCTCCTTACAAGGCCGGAACTAAAGGATTCGAAACAAAGGGTGGATGACTACATCATTTTGACTTCACAGCTGGCTGCAGATGAACTTGAAGACACATATGAAATTCTTGAAGATCAACCTACGGAACAGTTCGCTTCGATTGAAGAAGTTGAACGACTGACAAGTATTGAAAATCTTAAGAAGATTGTACGACAACTTGAAGGCAGTTGTGCGCATTCAATGTCAAGCCGTCCGAGCGCAAATGTAACCTTCAAAGATTACGGGGTGTTGATAAAATTAAGAAATTAAAATGAATAAAAGCTTCGAAAGCGAAATCAGAAAGGGCTTTCGTTGAATAAAAGGTAGGGAAACTCGAGTTATTATCTGTTCACCGGGGGCATCCTTAACTATCGCTCAAACAGAGTCTTATCGTATGGATTGATTTTTTAATCCTGCCTTACAATCAGGAACACGGCAACCGAACCTTAAAAGTACTTCCCTTTCCAGGCTCACTTTCCACTGCAATGGTACCATTGTGTCTGGCGATGATACCATAAACCACGGAAAGGCCAAGACCAACGCCTTTCCCCTCTTCTTTGGTCGTAAAAAATGGCTCAAAAATATTTTCCATATCTTTTTCAGAAATGCCACAGCCTGTATCATAAATTGCTACCTCTAAATGCGCTTTAGCCCCGTTGG
>JAQBBE010000046.1:0-3068 GCA_032126435.1 Desulfobacterales bacterium
GAAATTCCATGTTTACTGCTATGAAAATGTAAATATCAGAGGTCTATAATATTTGTGATATCTTTTTGTCAAAAGGGGCAAATTCATTTCACTGGGTTTGCCCCTTTAATTTTTATAGTATATGTAAATTCCAATAATCATTCCAGGTTGTTTTTGTGGCCAATGACCTGTAATTTTTCAGGACTTAGCTAATTCAAGAAATTATAGCGTAGTGGAGTGAAAATGAATCACAACCTCTTTAGATTAATGTTAAATTTTTACCCTCCCTATTGGGGTACTGGAATAATAGTTCGAAAAGTCTCTTCTGATTATAGAGAGATCACCGTTCATATGAAAATGAGATGGTACAATCGTAATTTTGTTAACACCCATTTTGGTGGTTCTTTGTATTCAATGACAGATCCTTTTTTCATGTTAATGTTAATTCAAATTTTAGGAAAAGAATAAATCGTTTGGGACAAGGCCGCCCATATCGATTTTATTAAACCAGGACGGGGAACAGTAACGGCTAAGTTCGCTATCAACGAAAAACAAATCGAAGAAATAATTGCAAACACTACTGCTGGACAAAAATATCTTCCAGAGTTTGCGGTTGATATTAAGGATCAGACTGGTGAAAAAGTAGCCAGAGTAATTAAGACATTGTACATCCGGAAAAAAGACGATTAAGGAAACCTGCTATAGATCAAAGCTCGACATAATTTCAAAAATATTGTGTTTTCGGATATCATAAGGGCAAACTCTTCAAGGGGGATTTGCCTTTTTTTGCAATTTTGTAAGAAATAGGATATATGTACTGAACGAGACTCGGTTTCAGGTTGTACTTATGGCCAAGATATATCAAGATATATCAGTTTAGAACAAGCCAGATTTCTTTCGAAACTTGCTTGGATTCAAGCTCTTTTTCTCACAACACCATCCAATTTTTTATGCCTTTAAATCGTTTAAGAGGTGATCCAATGAGCCCAAATGAATTTAGACGCAAGCTCATCGCTATTCTCAGCGCCGATGTCAAAGGTTATAGCCGCCTCATGGGCGAGGATGAGGAGGCCACCGTCCGTACCATAACCGCTCATCGTGAGGTGATAACCATTGTGATCCGGAAGTTCAGAGGCCGGGTGGTGGATTCACCGGGCGACAACATTTTGGCTGAGTTTGCCAGTGTGGTGGATGCAGTGCAGGGTGCCGTGGAAATCCAGGAGGTTATCAGAGCCAAGAATGCTGAGCTGCCTGAAAACCGCAGGATGGAATTTCGAATCGGGATCAACCTTGGGGATGTGATCCAGGAAGGAGATCGAATATATGGCGATGGGGTTAATATTGCTGCCCGGTTGGAGAGTCTGGCAGAGGCGGGAGGGATTTGCATTTCTGGCAGTGCCTATGAACAAATCGAGAACAAGCTGGCGCTGGGGTATGAATACATCGGTAAGCACACTGTCAAAAACATTGTCAAACCGATACGAGTATATAAAGTTCCGATAAGGACTGAAACAGTTGATAAAGTTATTGCCGAGAAAAAAGCTGAACATAGGCATCGTCAAAGAGTAGGTTTTGCTGCCGTGATTGCGCTCCTTGTGGTTGTGGGGGGCTTAGTGCTTTGGAAGTTTTCTCAACATAAAGCTTCCATCCCAGCGAAGATTGAAAAACCGATTTCCTCTCCTTTAAAAGAACAGCAATTTTCTCAACATAAAGCTTCCATCCCAGTGAAGGTTGAAAAACCGATTTCATCTTCTTTAAAAGAACAGCAATTTTCTCAGCATAAAGCTTCCATCCCACTGGAGGGCTCCTCTGAACCCCAGTTGCTTGATAAGCCAGCAATAGCAATGAATGGCGAATCAAAGGCAGGTGTCGTTGTTCTGCACGGTAATGGACATCCAACAAAACATATCGAAGGCCTAGTATACAAGCTAAAATCGAGTAAGTTTCTGGTTTCTCACCCGGAAATGCCGTGGTCCGAAAATCGACACTACGACGCGCCGGTGGACGATGCCGTGGAACAGACAAATTGGGCTCTGGGCGAGCTGAAGGAACGAGGGGCGAAGAAGTTTTTTATGGTGGGGCACGGTAAGGGGGGTGTTTTCGCGCTTTACTATGCAAGCAAATATCCAGTCGACGGACTCATCGCCATTGCTCCCGGGGGTAACGTTGCAGGAAAGAAGTTCAGGAATAAGCTCGGGAGTTCAGTTGAAAAAGCCAAGAAGCTGATTGAATCGGGTGAAGGCAATAAAAAGACGTCGCTTCAGGATTTTGAAGGGGACAGAGGTGTCACGGACATTCAGGCCCCCCCGGCTGCGTATTTCACATGGTTTGATCCTGACGGAGCGATGAATTCAAAGAAATCTGCTCAACGTATAAGTGCCAATGTCCCAATTCTATGGATAGTGGCAAAAGACGATTACGAGGGGTTAAAAAAGGTCAATATCCCGATGTTTGATTTGTTCCCTTCAAACGCTAAGACCCGGTTTTACGAGCCATCTACCAACCATAAGAAAGCGCCACTTGACGCAGCAGATGAGATTATTAAATGGATATCAGAAGTTAGATAATTCCTAAAAAGCCCATCAACGCGGACAGTAAAGAGCGTCGCTCCTTCGTCGCTTTGCTTTTTACTGCCGGTTATGGGGAACGTTGGGTCGGTCAAACATAGACGTAACTCACAGGAGATACTGCATGTCATCAAATAAGTATCCAATGATATTGCTGATAATAGTATTGGTATTTTGGATTTGGTCGGGAATTGGGCCGCATGATAGCCGCCTTACCTGGGTCTTGGAAACTCTCCCCTGCATGATTGCTTTACCGATTATGCTGTTTACCTACAAAAGATTCCCGCTGACTAATTTAACCTATACTCTTATTGCTATAATTTCTGTAGGTTAATCAAATCAGTTGTCAACCAATAATCCAATGGATGTCCCCGAGATCCCACTTTACTGTCCGCGTTGATGGGCTTTTTAGGAATTATCTAACTTCTGATATCCATTTAATAATCTCATCTGCTGCGTCAAGTGGCGCTTTCTTATGGTTGGTAGATGGCTCGTAAAACCGGGTCTTAGCGTTTGAAGGGA
>JAQBBE010000047.1:0-7159 GCA_032126435.1 Desulfobacterales bacterium
GCTGCGGATGATTCAAGTGGTCGGTCTGTGCTGTGCCTTTGTTGGCATCGTCATCGCGTTCAGCGAGTCACTGACGTATCATACCAGCCGAATGCTGATCGGCGACAGCATGCTGGCGGTGGCGGCGATCTTGTGGGGAGCTACCACGGTTCTGATCAAGGCCAGCCCCCTGGGCAAAATCAAGCCGAGCAAAACCCTGATTTACCAACTTTCCGTCTCTGCGGTGGTCCTGCCCTTGGGGTCTCTGGCAAAAGGTGAGGCCGGCATTGTCCGGTTGACGCCCTTGATCGTCGGGAGTCTTGTGTACCAAACGGTTTGGGTTGCGTTCATCACGTATCTCGCTTGGTTTTGGCTCATCCGGAACTATCCCCCTTCGCGTCTTGCATCGTTCACCTTTCTCACACCGCTTTTCGGCGTGCTGGCAGGTGGTCTGCTGCTGAACGAGCCGATTACCCGTGCGCTGCTGCTGGCGCTTGTTTTGGTGGGTACGGGTATTTACCTGGTGAACCGCCCTGTGGCCGGCCGGGAGGTTTTGAAACAGATTATATAGCGCGTCGATCATCCTCATACCCTGGCAGATCAGCCGCATCGTCAAGGAATGGATCTATATATCCACAAAAAAAGAAATACTATGTCCGGGGTGTGGTCTTCGCTACCACGATGAAAATGCCTCGCATTGCAAATCCTGCGGGTATATTATTTTTCAGGAATACGACGGGGATCAGGCCTGTTTTACCGCTGGAAGGGCTATTCAATTTTCACGATAGGGGTCCGCGCACACCTTGGGCCTTGCGCATTTCAAGGATGGGATACGAATTTTATATGCCGTATAAAACTTTGATGACACTGATCAGACTCTCTTTGTTGCTTTTCCAATTTTTACAGGTATTGTCTGGTGTTACTGCAAAGAAATCGTCATGAAACCCGCAATAAGGGGAACCTTCAGATGATCCGGAATCATCGTAAGATTTTTGGGTGGCTGGCGCAGGCGAAAAATACCAACAGTTGTTGCATATCTTTTTTTCCACAATACTTTTTCCTGCGGTCCTGACCGTGAGTTTTAATGGTTAATGAACATATTATTTTTTTAGGAATTTAAGAGAAGGGGGGTGGCCATGCAGCCTCCCACCTCTCCCCATGCAAAAAGAAAATCAGGAAATTAAAAAGTCAGTTGAGGAAACGGGCTTTCCTGTAAAACCTGAAATTAGATGAGGTATTAAAAAAAATCAAGCCTGATTTTTAAAGTATAAATTGCGCATAAAAAATACCTAATCAATAGGGGCGCTAACGGTTCGGCCTCAAATTTTACGCTTCACTTCGCTATGTGATTTTAGACCCAAAGGTCAAAATTGCTCGCCAGGAGGTTTAAAAACAGGTTCTATTCAATTTTGATCCCCCGTCCGCTTGTGTAAGCAAAGCGATGATTCCGTATGCGAGGTGACGGAGCGCTTCACTTTCAAACCCAAAAGAATCGTTAAAAAGAACGGAATAGTATTGGCAGAGAAATTATCAAATTCAGAAGTTAAGATTTTAAAATCGGTGTATTTGGATCGTTTATATGGCGTATTTCTCATCGCCTTATCTGCCATATCCTTCGGCGCCATGGCCATTTTCGCACGCATTGCCTATGATGCAGGATCAGATCCTATTACGGTTCTTTTTCTACGATTTTCCATTGCCGGTATTTTCATGTTGGCGATTATGGTCGTAAAAGGTATGGTTTGTCCCCGGGGACGCACGCTGATTACCCTTGTATTTATGGGGGCAGTCGGTTATGTGGGACTCTCTTTTGCCTTTTTCACGGCCCTGACAATGGTACCTGCGGGACTGGTGGCAATCCTTCTTTATCTTTACCCTGCGTTTGTTACACTGCTGGCAACGATTTTTCTCAAAAAACCGGTCACATTACTTAAATTCGTGGCGCTTTCCCTGACCTTTGGGGGAACCATACTCATTATTGGACTGGACGGTGGAAGCGGGCAGAACCTCGGCATTATTCTGGCGATTACGGCCGCAGTTCTTTATTCAGTCTACATCGTCGTGGGAAGCAAGGTCATCTCCAAAGCCGGTGCTTTTCCTGCCTCGACCATCGTAATCATTTCAGCAGGTGTGGCTTTTAGCGGGATCGTCGCTGTAAAGGGCGTAAAATTTCCAGGAACGGCCACCGGGTGGGTTTCGGTGCTTGCCATTGCGCTGGTGTCCACAGCTTTTGCCATTGTAGCATTTTTTGCCGGTCTCAAAAGAATCGATCCCGCAAACGCTTCCATGATTTCCACATTGGAACCTGTGGTAACCGTTGCTTTGGCGATAATGGTTCTTGGCGAGACCATGACGCTGCACAAAATCCTGGGCGGCATGATGATTTTTGCTGCCGTGTTGCTTTTGACAAGACGGGAAGCCGGCTCGAAAACTTCATGAACACATGGATATTTTTTCAGGGTTCCGCCGGGCTATGTTTCAAATTCAAGTCGGGTCACCGATATAATCAGCGGCAGGTCGAGCAGCTGTTCAACAAGATTATCGGAAATTCGGACACTGGTTTTGAGGAAAATAATATTCATTTTTCCGGTTTCTTCCTGCCCCACATGCATCTGGTCGATGTTAATTTTTTTATCGCCCAGAAGTGACGAGAAACTTCCGATGGCTCCCGGCTTGTCCAGGGTATATATCAGCGCCAGGTGGCCTTGCGGTATGAGCTCGAGTCGAAAATTGTTAATTTTAACGATCCGCATTTTATTTTTGCCGAATATGGTCCCGGAGACCGTGTTGGTAACCTTAGGCGTTTTTACACGGACGGTAATCAGATTGATATACTCTTCAGATGCATCGCTGGTAATCTCTTTGACCTTTATACCTCTATCCTTTGCAAGGACCTGGGCATTGACGAAATTGACATCATCCTTGACCACAGGCGCCAGCAAACCCCTTAAGACCGCTATTGTAACCGGCGACAGGTCGAGCCCCTTGAAATCTCCGGCATATTCTATGGAGACTTCTTCGATGGGTCCCCGAATAAGCTGGGTCTGGAGACTGCCCATATGATCGGCAAGGGTTAATATCGGCTTCAGGTTTTTAAGAAGATCACCGGTTACCGATGGGACGTTAACGGCGTTCAGAATCGTGTCGTGCTTGAGATAATCAATGATCTGACCGGCCACATCAATTGCCACCTTGGTCTGGGCTTCTTGGGTGGAAGCACCGAGGTGGGGTGTACAAATCAGACGTTCATGCTCGATCAGCGGACATATGCCGGGCGGTTCGTTCTCAAAGACATCCAAGGCAGCGCCGGCCACTTTCCCTGACTGCAAGGCGGCATAAAGGTCATCCTCGTCAACAATTCCGCCCCTGGCGCAGTTTATGATCATGACGCCGTCTTTCATCTGCTCAAAGGCGTCCTTGTTCAGCAGACCGGTGGTTTCCTTGAACTTGGGTACGTGCACCGTGATGTAATCGGATCTGCGGAATAATTCTTCGAGGGAAACATTTTCAAAGCCGGCTTTTTCAATCTGCTCGGGTGTTACAAAAGGATCGTAGACAATTACCTTCATTTTCAGTCCCCGCGCACGATCGGCGACAATAGAGCCGATTTTTCCATATCCGATAACGCCGAGGACTTTATTGAATATTTCTCTTCCCTGAAGTTTTTTCTTGTCCCAGCGTCCGGCCTTCAATGATGCAGTCCCTTCGGGTACATTGCGTGAAAGCGCCAATAACATGCCGATGGCATGTTCGGCGGTTGTAATCACATTCCCTCCGGGCGTATTCATAACGATAATCCCGCGCTTGGTGGCCGCCGGAATATCCACATTGTCAAGACCGATTCCCGCACGGCCCACAACCTTAAGGCGGGTTGCGGCGCTTAAAAGATCCTCGGTCACCTTTGTTGCACTCCGGATAATAAGGGCATCATATACTCCGATAATGTTTTTTAGCGCCTCGTGATCCAGTCCGGTCTTGACATCGACTTCAATCCCGTCCTCTTCCTGCAACATCCGGATACCGGCTTCTCCCAGGTTGTCGCTGACCAACACTTTCATGTTAGTTCTCCTAATTCGGATTACAGGCCAAGTTGCCAATCCGAGTAAAGTTGATCCCACTCCTCATAAATCCGCCCAGGATCGCGGCGAAGATCGAGGCGATTCGTTTTCTCAAAAGCGGCTTGTGCTTTCTTAAATTCAGCTTCGGCGATATTGCCTTGTCCAAACAGTATCTCCGCGGCCTCAAAAGTTTCCTCTGCTTCACGGGGAACCACCCTCACAAGACCATGATCGAATGCCTGAAAGAGTGTAGCCCTGAGTGTTTCAGCCACTTGACCCCTCTTCTGTCCGGGTTTGACCGTAGCATTTTTGCTCAGATAACAGACCCGGGACCCGTCAGATATCAGCCGTTGTTTTTTTTCATCCCAGCTAATGTTCGATGGGACAATGAGGATTCCCCGTTTAGAAAGGCTCTTGAAATTTATGAAAACCGGTTCATACTTGGTATACGAATCCGGGTAGCCCCTTTGCCCCTGAGGCCCGCCAGGGCCGGTAACCAGTGCCAGACAGATGGAAATTTGATCCCTGCGAACATCCGGCTCGACCGCATCGAGCCCACCGTGGAGTGCGGCAACAATCAGTTCCCCCAGATTTTTGAGTCGCCGTGCAACAACCTGCATCTCCGGTTCACCGGCGCGAATATTCATTTCATAGACGAGGATATCCAGCGGTTTTCCGGTAACGGGATCGATGGATACCCGACAGCCCGGATAAAGGATACACGGTCGGAGAATACCTTTCTTTTTCATCTCTTCTACAAAAGGTTGGATGACTCTATGGCCGACCATTTTTATAAGTTCGGGCGTTTCAGCAGGGTGCATGCCGATTGCAGCCATACCCCCTGTGACAGGGTTCGTCTGGCTGGGAGGCCCTTCAAAACGGAGCGGATAATCCATGGCGGTGGGGAGAATTTGGAAGTTGCCATTTCCGTCGATGAAGGCGGTAAAACTGATCTCAATTTCGGATTTCCAGGCTTCGATCAAAAGCGGCCACTTATTGTCGCCGTGCAGTGTCTGGTAATTTTCGCTGTAGTCTTTCAGCAGTATATTCCGAACGTCGAGAATATCCTCAACCCTAAAAACAGGTCGGGAACCTTTGCCGCCTGCACTGTAAGGATACTTGAAAACAGCACCGCCGTGGCGGCGTATGAATTTCGTAACAATGCACTTAATTTGCTGCAGGTTTTTCGCATCTGCCACCTTGAAAGGTGCAACAGGCACACCGGCCCTCCGCATCCAGATCTTTGCCTTGACCTTATCACCTTCGATGAACGCCGCTTCTTTTGTCAGGCCGATGACCCGGTCACCATAACCTGCCTCGATGAGTTCATCTACAATCCCTTCATAAATCAGATCTTCAGGCATGATGACAATATAGTCGATTTCTCCGTTTTCGAACGCCGCTATGATTACAGTTTTGTAATCCTCAACCGAGTTTCCTTCAATGGGGAAAATTTTCAGGGTCCAGTTCTTCTTTCCCCTGACAGCGTCCATTACCGGGCCCATACCCGTCATACCCTTGATTATGGCGCCGATATACTTCTCACTTTCAACGGTTGATAGCGTATAGGCACACATACAGGTCCTGCCATCCGGTCCAACAAAGCCGATCGTCTTCTTTGCCATAAGATTCTTCCTTCATTTTTCTAAATGTATGAGAGTGTTACATATTCACAAGACCAATACATTTTGTCAATACCTGAAATGAGACTGTGTGTCGTTTTTTGAGGATTTGTAAAATCTGGTTTAACGGATTCTTCATGAAGACAACCCAAAAAAAATCGGGTTCACGGTAAAGGAAAAGGAATAAGATATGGGGAAATCCGGAAGCCATTTGACCGGAGTCGCGGTACATGAAAATTAATCAACTTTCTCTGCCTACTTCTGCGGCTCTGCCGTTAGATAAAAGCGTTTGAAGGTTATTTCTGACCCTTTCAGGATTATCATCAAGCCACCCCTTTTAAGGGGGGTAATTGAATAATTCCGATAGCGCCACGGACGCAAGCCCGTAGGAATCTACTTGATGCCCACCACCGCCTGGGCGATATTAAAACAGTAGTCTCCTATTTTTTCGAAATTCGTCAACAGGTCGATGAACACCAAGCCCGGATCGATAGCGCAATCACCGGAGCGCAGCCTTGAAATGTGGCCTTGCCGCATCTCCTCTCGCATCCGGTCAATGGTGTTTTCCATTTCATCGGCATTCACCATTAAATTGTCAATGGGATGGCGAATTGCATCTGTTACCAGATCGAGGAAGGCGATGGTCTGCTCCGAGATGGTTTTTAGGTCCCCTTGGGCATGACTTGTAAATGGCAAATTATCTTCTATTATCGTTTCAGTAAGCTGGGCGATATTCTCCACGGAATCACCGATTCTTTCGATATTGTTGGTCATTCGCATCAAGCTCGAAATTTCTTTGGCCTCCGACTCGCTCAAATCGCTCTGATATAGCCTGGATAAATACGAAGTGATTTCCAACTGCATGTCATCCAGGAAGTTTTCGATACGTTTCCACTTGTTTAACTTTTTAAAATCCCGGTCTTCGATCCGCAAAATGGTATCTTCGAGGGTATTTGCAGCAACATCGGACATCCTGATGATTTCACTTCGTACCTTGGCCAGAGCGGCGATGGGCGTATCATCAAACTTGGTGCTGAAATCGGGCAGTCGGTAAATATCTTCCGAAGGGTCTTCTTTGGGAGATAACAAAACCGCTACCTTTATCAGCAGCGGAAGAAAGATCAGAAAAATCGTTCCGTTGATGACGTTGAACAGGGTGTGTCCATTGGCGATATAGCGGGCGATATTGACCACATCCCCTTCAACGACCTGTTCCACAGGCCCTTGACCCATAACCATGGTGACATACTTTATGAAATCGACGAAATACGGGAAAATGATCAACATGAAGGTGACCCCGATGACATTGAACATGGTGTGGGCCCTGGCGGCTCTGTGGGCGTTGATATTGGTAGAACCAATGGTTGCCAGTTCGGCGGTGATGGTGGTTCCGATATTTTCTCCCAGAACCAGGGCCATGGCCCCTGGAAACGTCAACAATCCCTGGGTGGCCAAGGTCATTGTCAATCCGATGGTGGCGGATGAGGATTGAACCAGAAT
>JAQBBE010000048.1:0-15488 GCA_032126435.1 Desulfobacterales bacterium
TGTTTTTCAATGTTTGATCCGGTTCCTGAAAAAACGTTCATTTATCATACATGGTTTCACAAGGATACACCCAGCACAAATAGAAGACTGACCCTTCAGCCACCTCGCTGGGCGACCTACAGCAGCATTCAGCTTCGAGAAACCGACAAAGGCCCATGGCGGGTTGAAATTTCTGACCAGAAAGGCAATCTTCTTTATATCTTAAGATTTAGTATCACCGACTGATCGATGTGGAAAACATGCTTATGTCTTTTTTTGGGAGCATTCGCTGGCAGGATATCATCGACATCCTGTTGAACAGCTACATCCTGTTTCGGCTGTATGTGCTTTTTAGGGAAACTTACGTCTTTAGGGTCCTTACAGGGCTTGCACTCCTCTGGATCTTTCAGCGGATCGCTGTATTTTTAGGACTCATCCTAACCAGCTGGGTCTTGCAGGGAATTACTGCGGTTGCCGCCCTTATTATCATTATTGTGTTTCGAAATGAAATACGGAGTGTTCTTCAGGCAAAAAATTTAAAGACCATTCTCTGGGGATTTCCACAAAAAAGTGTCCCGACGACCATACAAATCATTATTGACAGCGCAAATGCACTGTCCAAACGGCACATCGGCGCCTTGATCGTTCTGCCGGCAAAGGAGGATTTGAAGGATATGGTTCACAGTGGAATTCCCCTGCGAGGCCTGGTGTCCAAGGAGATGATCACCAGTATCTTCTGGGGGGACAATCCTGTCCATGACGGAGCCGCCATAATCGAGGGAGACCGAATTGCCGAGGTCGGGGTAATCCTTCCCTTGTCGCACAGGAGCGATCTGCCGTCACAGTACGGAACCCGACACCGAGCGGCTCTCGGTTTGGCAGAAACGACCGATGCCCTGACCGTTGTCGTGTCCGAAGAAACCGGGAAAGTGCTCGTGGCCAAAGATTCCAATATCGAAGAGATTCACGGCAATACGGCCTTTATAAAAATATTACAGGAACACATGGGCGTGTACGAAGAAGAGAACGGTTATCAGCAAAAAGAAAAACTTAAAATAAGTATTGCGGCCATCGTATCCGTTTTTTTTATCACCGGCATGTGGTTCAGTTTTTCAAAAGGTTTGGAAACCCTGATCACCCTTGAAATTCCGGCGGAATACACCAAACGCGACCCCAGGTTCGAAATTGTAGATGCATCTGTCCATACCGTCCGCATTGATCTGGCCGGGTCCGGCGCCTTGATCAAATCTATTCAACCTGAACAGGTTCAGATAAAACTGGACCTTGGAAATGCGGTGATCGGCCAAAATATTTTTTCCATTACACAGGAAAACATTACCCTGCCGCCTGGAATTTTTTTAAGAAAGGTCGTCCCGTCTGTCATAGAGGTCACCCTTGATGAGACCATCAAAAAGGAAATTCCGGTTCAGATCGACTGGGTTGGGGAGTTGCCGAAAGGCCTGATCCTTTCAAAAATATTTATTGACCCGGAAAAAATTGAGGTCATCGGCGGAAAACGAATCCTGGAAAACCTCTCGACCATATACACGGAGAAGGTTCACCTGGAGAGTATGAAGACATCAGGTACACTGTTTGCGAATCTTGCCCTCACCCCCGCCTCTTTGAAAATCGCATCCGGATCAAAAGACAAGATAAGAATAGCGTATGTCATAAAACTCGGAACCGAGTAAATGGTTCAGGCCATTGGTTCGGGCCGGATTATTCTTTTTTGAAAAGAAATTCCATAAAACCCGGCCGGCATATAAACGACCTGGCCGGGATAAAAGGCGCCATCATGGACAACACGTCCCGGTTTTGACGACTGCGTAAAGGCAGGTGAAGATGCGGTTGAGGCCGCAGGTAAACCCGAAAATTTTGCCCGACAACAAAGGCATTCGCCGCAGATGATCCCGACTGATCGCCCAAAACCACGACCATGGCCATCCCCCCGGGCCTTAACAGGGCATGACAAAGCGTCACCAGACGCTTGACATCCGGGTCGTCCAGGCGGTCGGCCAGCTCCCACAGCAAAATTCCATCGAAACTTTGGGGGGGGTAGTCGAGTTTGTCCCAGATTTGGTCCACTGGGCTGCCCTTGCGAATGCACCGGCCAAGCCGGATGAACATATCACAAACATACAGTTTCTTTACCCGGCTTGCGAAAAACCTGATATTCTCCTGGCACACCGGCCCCACATCCAGCAAGTTCCTCTCGGGCCGCTGCTGGAGATGTTCCATAAAAAGCTTCAGGGCATTGCTGGTGTAGCCCACCGCCCCAGGGTCATGATTCAGATCCGTGTTCTTTTGATCTGCAGTGAAAGCGGTCAACGATCAATTTCCCTTGCTGCCTTTTCCGGCCAGGATCAGCGGTTCTTTGATCGGTTCGGAGGACGTTTTTTCTTCCGGCATTCCCGAAGGGGAAACACTCTTCAACGGTTCACGATCCATCTCGATGACGGCCTTCAGGTAGGCCCCGTCCTCCACAGAGATGGACCTCGCCTTGATCTCACCATTAAAATCAGCCTCTTTGGTTATCTTAACTCTGCCTGTAACGTTAATGTTACCCGACAGCCTCCCGCTTACGGTAACGTTGGCAGCAAGGATTTCGGCTTCCACCTGACCCTTGATGCCCACCGTCAGATGATGGGCTTTCACCTCAATGCTCCCTTTCACCGAACCTTCGATGAGTAAATCCTCCTTGCCGCGGATGGCGCCTTCGATGGAAATCTGATCTCCGATAACCGTCTTCTGGTCAACAGCCACCGACTTGGGAGGTGCCGGGAGCTCGGCCGTTGCCTTCCTGTTTCTTTTAAGCATAGGATATCCCCTTTAATTATAATGGAAAAATTTAGCACAATCATATGTTATATGCCGGTGACATGTCAATGTTTGATTCCCATGCCAACCCCGACTATAAGGGCTTTCGTTTTTTTATCCGTTCCCTCTGTTGCATTAAACGATGCAGCCATTCGCTGTCATCCTTGAAATAGATTTCCGCAAGACGATTAAATTCAGCCGCCTGGACAATGTTCCCTTTCATAAGCCAGGCCTCGGACAGATAATAGTAGTTCATGCCGCTGGTTGGGTTTAAATTGAGCGCCTGCTCGAGTATCCCGATGGCATCATCCGGCTGACCGCCTTCCAAATACATCCGCCCCTGATCGGTCAGCTGCAACGCTGCGAGCGCACGGGGGCTGGGTTTTTCCTGTGTCGTCTCCCTTTTTTCGGTTTCCCGGGGCTCACCCGGATGTTCTGCCGGCAACGGCGTTAAAACAGCCGGCGCACACCCTGTAAAGACCCATCCCAACCCCAGGATACAAACCATCAAAAACGATTTAGAACGTATTGATAAAACCTTTGAGTTCATCGATTATCCTTCCGATTTGACTTTCACTTGTGTGGATTTGACACGTGTCAGAAGGAACATGGCCGGCCAGAAAATATTCTTCCACCGGATGGGGGCATCTATTTTTCAAAGCCAGTTGTCCGCTCTCGGAACAAACAATGCCTTGAACCACCCCGGGGGGCATCTTGAACCAATCCCCGGATACATATTGAGGCAAGGCATTCATGAGATTGACCCAGATGGGCAAAGCGGCTCCGGCGCCTGAAGCGAAGATGGAATCATTGTTATCAAACCCCACCCATATCAAAGCCAATATGTCCGGTGTGTATCCGACAAACCAAGCGTCTCTATAATCGTTTGTGGTACCGGTCTTTCCGCCAACCGGAAAAGATATTCCCATGGCCCTCATTGAAGCGGCGGTTCCCGTCTCCACGACACTGCGCAATAAAGAGCTCATAATAAAGGCTTTTGCAGGCGTTGTAACCTGTCTGATACGCATATGCCTTCGTTCCAGAGTATTCCCGTTCTCATCCAAAACCTCTTTCAAGGACAACGGGTACGGCAGCACCCCGTCTGCAGCAAAAACACAATACGCACGGGACAGCTCCAGCGGAATCACCTCAAAGGACCCCAGTGCAATGGATGGATACGGTTTTAGAGACGTCGAAAATTCGAACTGTTTTGCCGTGCTGACAATCTGATCAAGACCCACCTTCATGGCCAGATCGACGGTTGCCAGATTTATGGATTCTGCCAATGCTTGTCTTACACTCACACGCTTCACCGTCATCGCCGCATAATTCTGGGGACGCCATTCCTTTCCATCGACTTCGTAGGTTGCCGGTTCATTGGAAAGAATGGAGGCCGGTGTTAATTTATCCAATCCACTCAGATACACAAACGGTTTGAATGCACTTCCGGGCTGCCGCCGTGCCTTCGTAATTCGATTGTACTGTGTCAAACTGTAATCGCGCCCACCCACCATGGCCAGGATGTACCCTGTTTTGGGCTGCATGACGACGAGAGCCCCTTGCAGTCTTTTTTTGGGGTCTTTGCGGCCGAGTGCAGGGTTCGATTTTTCCAGTCGCTCCAGACCCCGCTTCAATGCGTTTTCCGCGGCCATTTGAACCTGTGAATCCAATGTCGTATAAATGGAAAGTCCAAGACTCGACAGATCTTGGGGAGAATAGAGCACGTTGAGCTGATCGGACAGATAATCCATAAAATACGGCGCTATTTTACCGTAGGACTCATAACCGACCGTTTTTATCGGCAACGGCAACACGGTCTTCAGTTCTTTATCTGAAATCCATCCTTTCTCGTGCATGGCATTCAGCACCATGTTTCTCCTTTTTAGACATCGTTCTTTATGGATATACGGAGAATAATAGTTGGGTCCCCTGATAAGTCCGGCGATGGTTGCAGCTTCATTCAGAGAAAGGTCCATCACGGATTTCCCGAAATAGAAAAAGGATGCTTCACCGATACCGGATACGGCTACCGACGCTTTCTGCCCCAGATAGATTTCATTCAAATAAATTTCGAGTATTTCGTTTTTCTCATACATCGTTTCTATGGTGAGAGACATAAAAAGTTCTTTTAACTTACGGATAAGGGTTCTTTTCGGGGTCAGAAAATAGTTTTTAGCCAATTGCTGGGTAATGGTCGATCCACCTTGACGTATGGAAGCATGACGCAAGTTGGTATACATCGCCCTTAAAACCCCCCTTGGATCCAGGCCCTTATGTTGGTAAAATCGGCTGTCCTCTATGGCCAGCACAGCGTCGATGACATTCTGGGGGACCTGATCGATAGAGACGAGCCGCCGCTGTTCACGATCCGGGCCAAAGAACAGCATCACCTCCTCCGCCTCGAGCTCCAAAATCGGCATCGGCTCACCCGTGTTTAAATGGGTGATCGATTCTATACGGTTTCCTGTAAAGCGGATGCGAACCGGGACGCCTTCTCTGTGTCTGGAGGGCAGGGTTAAATCATGGAGAAAAAGCTTCACCACCGATGCCGACGTATACAGCTCACCTTTGTTCTGCGGATTACGGGAAAATTGCCGGTACCCCAGACGACGCAGTTTTTCGTTGAAAAGAGTACGATTAATCTGTTGCCCGGGATACAGGAGGGTGGTATCGGAAAATACTTTCGACGGGATACGCCATCGCCGACCTGAAAATCGTTGGTCGATCTGGGAAGAAAGGTGCCAGCAATATAAAAGTATACCTCCGGCCATGAGAACGGCAAGTGGCAGCAGCCACCTAAACAATCGTTTTAAGACAACACCGATGGATCGTTTCTTCTTTGTCATCAATATTTTGATCAACGGGTAAACAGTCTATTACGAAACGTATCGAGTTCCGTCTTCAACAGGATTTAAAGAAAACAGCAAAGGCGAATGCAGAACGGGTCTTATGCCGACGGCCTTAAGACCTGTCTGTGGCGGGAACGGAATTACGAATACCCGAGGTCGTATTGTCCCAATAGAGCGAAAACGCCTTTCGGATGTTATGGGTGATGGGCTATTCGTTGGTTGAAGATAGGTTTGTTGTGGGTTCATACACCTATCAACAATGAGATATAAAATCGGCCATTGATACACGACAACCAATACCGATTCGCGGATAACGCCGACAGCGTTATCGACTCGATTCGGGTATTGGACCATCGGCCACATCAAGCCTTCAAATAAACGCCTTTATCAATGGATTTGATTTGTCCTCTCTTTTTACCCTTAAATACGATATTTGCGATCTTTTTTGCATCGTATCCGGTTATCTCTTGCATTCGGGCGACGCTAACCCCTTTTCGGTAGCGGTAAATAACCCCCATCACGGTATCAAAAGCTGTTTTTGTACCGGTTTTCTTTACTGCTGAAACTTTTTTTTCTTTGGGTTTCTGTTCGGTCTTCTGTGTTCCGATCTTGTCAACCGCCTTCATCAGGGCTTCTGTCTTTTTTATGAGTGCCGTGAGTTCTTTGTTAACAGCTTGCAGATCTTTTTTCAGATTCTTCATTCCCGCTACCCCCTCTTTATCATTATTTCTTAATTGTCCACCCTCTCTTTTAGCTCTTTTCCGCACTTGAAAAACGGAAGGCGCTTGGCCTGAATTTTAACCGGTGCTCCCGTTTTGGGATTCCTGCCGGTATATGCCTTGTACTGTTTGACGTAAAACGAGCATAGACCACGAATCTCTACCCTGTCACCCTTGGCCAAAGCCTTCGACATTTCGTTAAAAAATACGTCGACAACCGCCACAACTTCGTTTTTTGTTAACCCTGATGTTTCTTTAAGCGCCTCAACAAGCCCCAATTTATTCATCCATGACCTCCATTTGATCGGATTGAAGATTCCCTGAAAACCGGTTGAAACGGGATTTCCGCGTGGTACCGACACACGGCAGGAGACCTTCGGTTGTAGGAATTTTATCCATTTTTAATATTTGCTTGCCCCGTTAAATGCCGCTTTGCGGCCCTCCTTTGGAGGATTTAACCGGGCAAGCAGATTCAGTTCAAACCCTCAGTTTTAAAGCAGTGATGAGCGCCGTCGTTGCCGTTTTGTCATGAAACCGATGATAAAGCCCAATATAAGTACACCCGCTCCGCTTAAAAACCATTTAATATTTTTATTCCAGAGAAGTTTTGTCAAATCCTCTTCATATTTACTTGCTTTTTGGGTCTGTTCCGTCAGTTTTGCACTCATTTTTTTATATTTTGATTGAAGATCGAGAAATTCAGTCGACGCTGTTTTCAGCGTCTCATAGGATGTATTCAGGGCTTGAAGTCTTTTTTTTGTGTCAGCGAGCTCGTTGCTGAAGGCATTGTTTTCCGATTTTAACGCCTTGCTTTCTTCCAGAAGCAATGCGTCTCGAGCCAAAAGTGCCTGGTGTTTGTTCTTTAACATTTCCAATTCGATGCTGCTGGGCATATTATTCGTAAGGAAACGACTGACAACCCATCCTTCCTTGCCATTGTCCAGACGGACCTGCGTCCATTCCTCGCCGGGTTTTAGGACCTCAACTTCTTGGCCGATACTCAGCAGGGCGATTATTTTTCGATCATTTGCCGGTCCTGTCCGCAGTGTTATTTTCATTTTGTCATTAATATACTGTGTTTCAGCCAATACTGCCGTGGAAAATAAAACCAGACATATTCCGATAATTCCGAATTTTTTAACAATCGGTTTCATGGGTGTCACGCTCCAGAAAAGTATAAAAAGAAAGTGTAAACCACTTTGAACAACAATACAAATATAGATAAAAAAGAACCATAACCAGGGAGGAAAGTCAATAATCATTTCGTTTTCGGGAAGTTACGGAGCCGTCTTTTCCATTTCCGCCCTAAATGAGATCTGCCTTCAGGTGCTACCTCGGGTCGATTTGCGCGGTCTGTTCAAAACCTCTCTTATCTTTTTTGAAAGATCTTCCATGTTAAAGGGTTTTTGAATAAAGCCTTCACAGCCCCGGTTTAAGATTTCCGTTGCTTGCCCATCAATACTGTAGCCACTCGAAAGAAGAACCTTGACTTTGGGATCGATCCTTTTAATCTGGTCATAGACTTCACCACCGCCCATCCCGGGCATAACCATGTCCAGAATAAGCATGTCTATTGTACGGTTGCGCTCTGTGAATATCCTGATCGCGTCTCTGCCGCTTTGTGCTTCGAATACCGTGTATCCAAGCTTTTCAAGCAACTGAACGCCAACATCGATGACCAGTGCTTCGTCATCCACCAGCAGGATGGTTTCGTTTCCCTCCATGATTCGCCCGGAAATTTCCGGAGTTTTCTGGACCGATTCTTCGGAGGCCAGAAGATAAATATTGAAGATGACGCCCTGCCCTTTTTTAGACTCAACATCGATATATCCGCCATGCCCCTTTATAATTCCATATACGGATGCCAGTCCAAGTCCGGAGCCCCGGCCCAATTCCTTGGTGGTGAAAAACGGTTCAAAAATACGATCCATGATTTTTTGATCCATGCCCGTGCCGGTATCTTTGACTTTCAACAAAATATAGTCACCGGATTTAGGTTTATAGGGTTTATCTCCAATGTCTTCGTGGGTGACATTCATGGTTTTCAGAAAAAGATCTCCTCCGCCGGGCATGGCATCGGCAGCATTGATGAAAAGATTCATGAGAACTTGCTGAATCTGTGCCGCGTCTGCCATTACGGAGGATAGATCTTCGGCAAGCTCTCGATAAATCACGATTTCCTTTCGGGTTCTGCCAAATGTCTCAGAACTCTCTTTGACGAGTTGGTTTAGATTTATGGGACGAACTTCGTATTTACCTTTTCTTGCGTATCCGAGAAGTTGACTGGTCAGCTTAGAACCGCTTTGAATCAGTTTTTCAATATTTTTTAATTTTTCGTAATGGGGACTCTCTGATCCGAGATCATACAAAATCAAAGAAATATTTCCCAGCATCCCCATCATCAGATTGTTAAAATCATGGGCAATACCTCCGGCCAGCGTTCCAATGGCTTCCATCCGTTCGATGTACTGCAGCTGAGCCTCAAGCCGTTTCTTCTCCGAGATATCCCGAAGAATAACCAGTGTACCGATGGGGTTTCCCTCATGATCATTATAACGTGAAGCACTGATACTTACATCCAACAAACGTCCGTCTTTTGTGTAGCGTTTAGCCTCAAAACCCTGGCATGGGGTTCCGTTCTCCACAAGATCTCTAATAATGGCCATGGTGGATTCGCTTTCGGATTGTGGAACAAACGGCATGCGCTTCCCTTCCATCTCCTCCAGGGTCCATCCGAATATTTTCGTGAATGCGGGACTGATATATACGGTTCTGCCTTCCAGATCATAAGTGGCGATGGCATCTGCTGACGAGTGAAGAAGAGAACGATAAATCTGTTCCGCACGCTTGGCTTCCGAATAAATCTCTTTGTTCTTGTCCTCACTTTCTCTCAGTGCTTTTTCCGTTCGATTTCGATGGGCGATCTCTTCTTGCAGGGCTGTGTTCATAGAGGAAAGGACATTTACCTCCATCTTTTCTGCAAAATAAATGGCACAAAGGGCTAAAAAACCTGCCAGAAAAAATATAAGATGAAGATATTTGGGATATCCCGGCGGTTTGAATTTCATTAGGGAGATGGTATGCCACTCCGTGTATGCGCCGACAACGAAGAATATTATTGCCAGGGTAAAGAGGTATATGCTTGCAAATCTTATCTGTCTCATCAAAACCACCGTATTGTAAAGCGGTTATACCTTACCTTATGACTTTCGTTTATTTAGGGTTATAGCAGATTCCAAAACGAAATCAATATATTTTAAAAGTTCTTTTTTTAAAAAGATACCCCTTGACATCAATTATTTATGATAGGTAAAAACAAAATTACGTCAGAACCGCGTTCACGCCATTGAAATTTCAATCTCAAGAAAGGATGCAACCAAAGCCCGAATATGTTTCGCATTCAAACAGGTCTTGAAAATTTTTTGGATTCTCCACCCCGGTGGGTACTCGGGAATCGAATCGGGCTGCTGTGCAATCCTGCTTCTGTGGACAGAAATTTTTCCCATGCCGGTGAACTGATCCGTCGGAAATTTCCGGATCGACTTAAAGCATTATACTCGCCTCAGCACGGATTTTTTGCAGAAAAACAGGACAACATGATCGAATCCAATGATATGGTCCACCCATCATCTAAAATTCCTGTTTTCAGTCTTTACGGTCGGACGCGAATTCCGGAAAAAACCATGTTGGATCCCATCGACATCCTGATCATCGACCTGCAGGATGTGGGCACACGGGTTTACACCTTTATCTACACCGTGTCTTACTGCCTTGAAGCCGCAAAAAAGTACGGGAAAAAAGTCGTGATTCTGGACCGGCCGAATCCGGTAACCGGCTGCATGACGGAAGGAAACCTTTTGACCCTCGAATGCGCTTCGTTCGTGGGAAGATACCCGATTCCCATGCGCCATGGATTAACCATCGGCGAACTTTCACTCTTAATCAACCATGACTACCATATCGGCGCCGACCTTGAAGTGATCCCCATGCAAGGCTGGAAACGGAAGATGTTTTTCCAGGATACCGGCCTGCCGTGGATCTCTCCGTCACCCAACCTTCCATCGCCGGTATCTGCCATGGTTTACCCCGGACAGGTATTGTGGGAAGGAACCAATGTTTCCGAAGGCAGGGGAACGACCCTCCCGTTTGAAATTTTCGGCGCCCCGTTTATGAATCCGGAGCTGTTGCTGTCAACATTGGATAAAAATAAATTGCCGGGAATCATACTCAGGCCGGTTGTATTTGAACCCACGTCCAACAAATGGAAAGGCTCAGCGTGCAAAGGTCTTCAGATCCACGTAACAAATCCATATGAATTCATGCCGTATATCACGACCCTCAGACTGCTTCAGGCCGTCATTTCCCATCACGGCGACCGATTTCAATGGAAGCGTCCACCCTATGAGTATGAGTTTGAAAGACAGCCCATCGACCTTATCATCGGCGATCAAGCGATACGGCGGCGTATCGAGAATTTAGACGATATCGACCAAATCGAAAAATCCTGGTTGGAGGATCTGAAAACGTTTACAGAAGCAAGCCAAAGATTTCATCTTTACACCTGACGTGAGGGATCGGGTGTCAGGGGTCGGAAACCCGGGCCGGCCACCCACACCCCAGATCCCTGATGGCAAATGACCCATGACCCATGACAAAATAGACTGGAAACGCATGTGTTTCAAACAAAATAAAGTCTGGATGGCCATAGACCAGAAACAAAGGCCTGTGGTTAAAAACGGAAAGGTCCTTATAAAATACCAGCTTGACCAGGATTACGAGTACTGGATTCTTCAAAAAAATATCAAGCCGGTAGATGCGTTACATTCAGAGATAACCGCCAGTCACCAGCGGAAATTGAATAAAAAATCTTTGAAACATCCAGAAACAAAACTCGATTCCGAAACCGAATCCTCGGTCAGGCAGGACCACAAGGATGCCATCTGCATCTATACCGACGGCGCATCTTCCGGAAATCCCGGTCCGTCCGGAATCGGCGTATTTTTGCGTTTTGAGGAACACGAAAAAGAGATATCAAAATCCATCGGCACGGCCACCAATAACGTGGCAGAGCTCGAAGCCATCCGGACAGGTCTGAGTGCCGTAAAAAATACGGATCTTCCGGTCCGGGTCTTCACAGACAGCAGCTATGCATATGGCGTCCTTGTTCAAGGATGGAAAGCCCGAAAAAATCAAGAGATCATAAAATCGATTAAACAGATGCTTTCAAAATTCAGAGACTTGAAATTCATCAAGGTAAAAGGGCATGCCGGTATCGAGGGGAATGAAAGGGCCGACTTGCTGGCAACTTCAGCAATAGAAAAAGGGAAACATCCATAGAGACAATAAGCGCCTCGCTTCTGTCTGCAAGACGCTTATATAAAACTAAAAAGCCACCGGCATCATCCGCTGTTGCCGGCAATCAAAATCGGTAATCAGCTTGAAGTTCTGTATCTTAAGCTTTTTCGGCCTTTAAAGTTTCAATTTCCTGTTTCAGCTCTTCTATTTCATCTTTGTACTTTTCAGTTTCGTCGACTGCGGTCGAAGTGTCGACGGATGTGTCTTCTTTCTTCCAGGTATCTTTAAGTTCGTCAAAGCCCAGATAAAGCGCCAACCCCCCACCAAGCAGAAGCATCACCGGGATAGCACCGGCCAAAAGCTGCAAAAAGGGTTTCCACCATATGGACATTCCAATGAGACCTAATACAGCCGCAACCGCCCCACCTATTAATGTTTTCATAAAAAATCATCCTCCTTTAATTTTAATTTAAATTGGTTTTTTTTATCTGAATACGCTTTAACTAAAAACCGTTTATACCACCAAATAAAACTAAAAAGAACTAAAAGATCGTGTGTAAATACATCTAGTTGGGGTTATTCTAAGTAAGATTCTGCAAATTATCATAACTTATTTTGTAACGCAAGCTTAATTTTTATTTGTTAGTTTTAAAAATTTAATATACAGTTTTATGAAACTTGGTTCCCTTGGCTTCAACGGGTATGATGGAACTGTGAAGTTGGCGATAGGTACGAATTCAAACCGCATAAAAACACTTTTGTTCTAACATGTTCTTGAAGCTACGAGAACCATGTGGACACTTTTACATAACGACGTAGCTTAATCAGGATGAGATCATGCTAAAATGGATAAAATCAAAACTGACAAACTCCAGAGAAAAAATTAGAACAGGAATCGATACAAGCCTCCAGGACAATCACGATTATTATCCCTGCAAACTCCCGGACAATATCGGTTTTTTGTCAAATACCACACTTAAACTTTTCTTTTCCGGCATAAAGGTTGCGAAAGGACAGACCCTTAATCTCAACAATCTCAAAAAAGAAGGTATCGTTGTTTATGTCAACAAATACAAAAGTTATTTTCGGTATCTCTTTTATTATACCCGCTATAAACAGGACGGCCTCCCTTTTCCTCAAATAGGCTTTGACTATAACGTGTTCATGTGGCAGCCGGTGTCACGGATCTTGAAGATTTTTTCATATCATCTCGACCATCTCATTCACAACTGGACGCTGCCGGACCCTTACCAAAAAGGACACATTCGGCAGGAGCTCTTAAATGGACGATCGGCCATGCTGTCTCTGGTTGAACAAAAAGGTTTCCATCGAAGGTTTATCAAAGAAAAGACCGATCCCATCCAATATCTCATCAACATGCAGAAATCCATCGACCGCCCTATTTTTCTGGTCCCCCAGCTGATGTTCTTTAATAAAAAACCCCATCGATCGATGCCGAATCTCATCGACCTGCTGTTTGGCACCAAAGAGAACCCGGGGAGAATAAGACGTCTGATCATTCTGTTCAGGAATCCGGGCCGGGTTTTTGTTGAAATGTCTGAACCCGTCAACCTAAAAAGTTTCCTGGAACTCGAGGCAAACCAGGATAGGAGCATTGAATACCAGGCCCTTGCATTGAGGCGCAGTCTTTTGTCTCAAATGAATCGCCATTACCAAAGCATCACCGGACCGGTTTTGAAATCCAGGGAAGAAATGAAAGAAAGCATTCTGACCAAAGAACGACTCCAGAATTTCATGGAACATCATTCAAACGCCCGGAACATTCCGATTCAAAAAGTTCAAAAACAGGCGAGTGATTTTCTTGACGAGATCGCCGCCAACTACAATATGCTCATCATAAAAATGGCAGCGTCTCTGATAACATGGGTCCTGAACACCATTTTTGAAGGGTTTACGGTCAACGAAGACGGCCTCAATAGAGTCAAAAGCATGTCCCAGAAGGGACCGATAATTTTCATCCCCTGCCACAAAAGTCATATCGATTACCTGATACTGTCCTATTTGCTGTATCACAACAACATGCCGTGTCCACACGTCGCTGCAGGGAAAAATCTCTCTTTCTGGCCCATGGGCCCCTTATTCAGGGGCGGGGGAGCCTTTTTCATACGGCGAACATTCAAAGGAGCGGTTCTCTATTCAAGGGTCTTTGCAGAATATATTTACCATTTGCTCGCTGAAGGATTCAACATAGAATTTTTTATCGAGGGAGGTCGAAGCCGGACCGGCAAATTGATTCTGCCCAAGCTGGGGCTTCTTTCGATCCTTCTCAATGCATATAAAGACGGAGCCTGTGAGGATTTGATATTTACACCGATCTTCATCGGGTATGACCGGGTCCTGGAAGAAAGTTCATACCTTTCTGAAGTCGAAGGAAAAGAAAAGCAGCCCGAAAGCTTGATGCAGATAATCAAAGCAAGAAAATTTTTAAAAAAAAGATACGGAAGGATATATATTCAATTCCATGAACCCCTTTCTTTTAAAACGCTTCTTCATCAATACGGCACGCCCATTGAAGACATGTCGTCTAAAGAGCTTAACATTCTCTGCCGCAATATGGGACACAGGATTATCAACGGCATCAACAGGGTTTCTGTTGTCACCCCCCATGCACTCGTTGCCGCTGCGGTAATGAACTGCGCCAAAACAAGCTTCACCTTCGACCATCTAATGACCCATGTGGACACGTACATGAGCTACCTCTTATCCCAAAAGGCCAAGCTGACGGATACCCTTTTGGTCGACCACATAAATACGGTAGAACAGGTCTTGAATACGTATGAACAAAGAAAATTTATTGAGCCCATTACAAAAGACAAGGACACGCTGCTCACCCACGCATTATTCAAGGTCAATGAAAACAAACGTCAGAACCTCGAATATTACAAAAACAACTGTATATCCTTTTTCATCCCCGGCGCGATTACCGCGCTTGCGATTCTGGTAAAAGATGCATTCCAGTTTTCAGCTTCCGACCTGCACGATGATTACAAGTTTCTTCAGTACTTTTTTAAATACGAATTTGCCTACGATGTGGATAAAACACCCGAGCACTACGTACGTAAAAACATCAAAGCATTTATAGACGATGCCATTTTAATGCCCCATCCAACATTGCCCGACACCTATAACGTGACATCTTTAGGTTTCAGAAAACTTCAACTCTTTTCTAGATTTCTAAAAACCTATTTCGAATCATACTGGATCGTATTGAACTATTTTATGCAGCATCCCCAAAATTCCATTAAACCCAAAGATCGTTTGAAAAAAATCGAAGCCATCGGAAACCGCATGTACAAAAAAAAGGAGCTCGAACGAAAAGAAGCACTGTCCGCGATCAACTACAAAAATGGCGTCGAATTTTTCACAACCAACGGTGTAAAAGGCTCGGATGACAACGAGAAGATATTATTCTATGCCGACGCCATCCATAAATTTCTAAATTGTCTTTGATGGATCATGTGGGTTCTTTTGAAATGACCGTCGCATTGAATGCGGATGATTTTGGCTTCTATTCACAATTTACCATTCACGATTTATGACACAAATGAAGGCATTGATACTCGCCGCAGGGTTTGGAACACGACTCCGCCCCTTTACGGAAAACACACCCAAACCGCTGTTTACGGTTGCCGGAATTTCTTTACTGGATACCCTTATTTTCAATCTACAGCGGGCGGGCTGTAAAGCAATTATGATCAACACCCATCATCTGCATGGAAAAATCGATGCCCACCTTGCCGGAAAACAGTATGAGATTCCGGTGACAACTCGGCATGAACCCAAAATACTCGGCACCGGAGGTGCCATA
>JAQBBE010000049.1:0-15640 GCA_032126435.1 Desulfobacterales bacterium
AAGAGACAACGCAAACTGGATAAAAACACTATAAAATCAGAAGAAGATCCAAATCAGTCCCAGAATGAAGGAGAGAATCTATTAGCATAGAAACCGGATGAAAAGGAGAAAAGATATGCGTCAAAAATATGTGATTTCTCGAAATGGTGACAAAGATAACCTCAAAATCAGGGAATATGCAGTCATCGACAAAAATCTGAAAAAAGTGGCGTCTTCAATGCTGAGAAAGGGAAGTTTTTCATTTCTCTGCGAAGAAACCTATGAAAGTGAGATTATCGTGAGTTCCATTTCCAAAGGAATGAACGCCTTGGTTGAAATCCTTCGGACCCACAATATATTTCCCATCGAACCATATGCCACCAAAATCGCCGAATCAGTCATGGCGTTATACAATTCATCCGAAGATAATTCGGTGGAGCTGTTTTTTGACGACGTCGACTTGCTATCTGGTTTGGCATCTGGCTGATATGTTATCGATTTTTGAAAGCAGATAATTTAAAATATCAAAAACTACCTTGGACAATTGAAGGAACGTTACTACAAAAACTGACATCCACTTAACCCGTAACGAATCCCGATTGTATGTACTGCTATTAAAACGCACGTATTATGCCCAAAAAAAATCGTATGATATCGCTTTTCATTAAGGGCAAATCCATCTCACAGGGTTTGCCTTTTTGCTTTTTTATGGAATTTACAAGATAGTTCATGTCGCCCGTGCGACTCATTCCGCCACAGCCTGAAATTGTGGGATAATTCCACCAACCAGGGATTCGTAGATCCGATACTGAGTTATTTCACCCAACAAATCATCGACCTGTTTTTGAAGTGCCATCCGTTGTTCGCTTTGCAGCCAGCGGTTCCAGTCGTCAAGGCTGTTCCAGGTGCTGATAACCAGATATTCACCGGGACAGTCCAGGCAGCGAAATGTCCTGCCGGTAATGTAACCAGGTTGGATTGTGGCCAGAGATCGGAGTTCTACGATCAGTGGAGCCAGCTTGGCTGCTTTTTCCTTGTCGCTAAATGTGCGTTGGATCATAACTGAAATTGCCATAATGCCCTCCTTTTATCAGAATTTAGAATGTCATTTAATAATAACTCAATTTTTCAACAAAAGGTATATTTATTCTTGTTTATAAGGGTGAACTTTTCCTATTTATCCAAGACACCATAAATGTCATCTCCAAAAAAAATCGTGTGATATCGTTTTTCAATCGGGGCAAATCCTTTTTCGGGGTTTTGCCTTTTTGATTTTTTGTGGACATTATGCAATATATATTCAGTACTTATTGACGTTGGCTTGAGGTTCTGGCAAAGTATACTTGTTAGGTTAGACGGATAGAGGTAAAATATATTCAAAACATAATGAATAAAGTAACCGTTTTAATATGAACCAAAAGACCGCAGAAAAGTATTCCCGGATCTCTCACCTCTATGACACGTTCGAATACCCCATTGAACGAGTGTTATTTCAGAAACTCAGAACCAAAGCAATTTCATATGCCCAAAAGAATACGTTAGAAGTAGGAGTTGGAACTGGGAAAAATTTCCCGTACTATGATCCCGACATCATACTGAAAGCGATCGATTTTAGTTCAGGAATGCTGAAAGTTGCCCACAGGAAACAGAAAAACGTTCAGGTAAAACACCTGCGATTGTATAAGATGGATGTGCAACAGCTTTCTTTCGACAGCAACTCGTTTGATACAATCGTCAGCACCTTTGTTTTTTGTACCGTGCCTGATCCAATTGCTGGTTTGAAGGAGGTGTATCGGGTCTTAAAGCCTTCGGGAACAGCAATCTTCCTCGAACATATGAGAAGCCATTATGGCCTGGTGAATATCCCTCTCTACGTGATGAATGTTTTCTCAACACGTCTTCTCGGGACGTCTATGGTTCGTGAAACACAGAAAAATATTGAATTGGTAGGCTTTACCGTTGAATCTGTTGAGAAAAAAACCTTAGACATTGTTCGTCTTATTATCGCCCGAAAAACATGATTTTTCCCCCAACAGCGCCACAAAAGGCAAATCCTTTTTCCAAGGTTTGCTTTTTTTTTAAAGAGATATGTAAATAACAAGAGTTGGCTTCAGCTAGTGTTTATGGCAAGATGAACGATCCTCAATTTCGGTTATAAATCTTCAATTTTAATAAGGTGAAGATTTAGGCACCTAATCATGAATATCATCCTTTCCAACGATTCACCCTGCCAACAGATGCCACAAAGTAGCATAACCAATCAAAATGCTTTGATTATGTTGACAATATTAAGTTTTTAATATAAATTTATTGTGGATAAAATGACTTTCACAGTGTTCTATAAATCGTAAAAACGGGGGAGTAATGGTTGAATCCATGAAAAAATCGATTTACTTTCTAATTGCGACTGGTTTGGCAATGGCGCTGAGTGGATGCGCTACAGTACACAAGGATGAGGTGCAGCCGATCGACCAGAAGCCGGTTATCAGCAAGACGATAACAAAACAGCTACAATCAGCTCCCAAAGGGCTGAAACGGAAGGTGGCTATAGCTCGGTTCTCAAACGAAACAAAATACGGTCAAAGCTTTTTTTTGGACGCTAACAACGACCGAATCGGCAAACAGTGCGTGGATATCCTATCGGCGAAGCTGATGGCTACGGAAAAGTTCATTGTTCTTGAGCGGGCGGACTTTGACAAGATTCAACGTGAGCTGAATATTGGAAATGCCGAACAGTTAAGAAACATGGCGGACTATCTGATTGTTGGGTCGGTGACCGAATTTGGGAGAAAGGACCAGAGCAAGGTCGGTATTTTCAGTCGAGTTAAAAAGCAAACTGCGTACGCCAAAGTGCACATACGTCTTATTGATGTGTATACCGGACAGGTCTTGTACTCGGAAGAAGGTGAAGGCGAAGCGTACTCGGAAGCTGGCACTATATTTGGTGTTGGCGAAAAAGCTGGCTACGACTCAGCATTAAACGATAAAGCGCTGGAGGCATCCATAACTAACTTGTCCTCGAACGTCATCGAAAACCTCCTGGACAAGCAGTGGCGGGCTTATATTCTCGGATATGAAAATGACTTTTTCATCGTATCCGGTGGCAAATCGCAAAATATAACGCCCGGAACGTCGTTCGAAGTCATCCAGGAAGGCAAAAAAATAAAGAACCCACAGACGAACATGTACATCTCCCTTCCAGGAGAAAAAGTAGGAGAGTTAAAGGTGATCCAGTGTATCGGCGACACGGTAGAAAACGAAGTGTCATTGTGTACACTTGTTTCGGGAGACCTTAAGAAATATATCGAGGCAAAAGATTTTTCCAAGCTGTTTATCCAGGAAAAAAAAGAAGGTGAAAGCTCATGACAAAATGGATCGTTTTGACAGTGGCAGTCGTATCGGTGCTTGTTGCAGCAGGCTGCGGCTACCAAGAAGGCATAAGGCAACCTGACAGACAAAGCTACATATGGTTTAGTGGCGAAACCAAAGAGGCCGTGGCAATCATTGACGACAATGAGCCGTTTAAAGTGGAACAGACTTCGTCTGTGGATACCGAAACAGGGGAGAGGGTATCCAAACAGGGGCGTACGCTGTATCAGGTAAAGCCGGGCAAGCATGAAATCGTGGTCAAAAAGGATGGGCAGGTGGTTGTACATCGCGATTTGATGATCGGTGCGGGCGCAACCAAGGAGGTTCGGGTTCCATGAACTCAAACATGATAAAAATGATGGTGAGTTTGGCAGCCGTGCTGTTTTGCTTCGGCTGTTCAGCGAAAAAGCAGATGTATTACTGGGGGGACTACTCTGACTCTCTTTATCATGCCAAGAAAAATCCGGGTGTCGAGTCTTTAGCAAAACACAAAGAGGCACTGGAAAATATTATCGAAGAATCGAAAACCCGAAATCTGCGGATTCCACCAGGTGTATGTGCTGAGTTAGGTTACCTATATGCTGCTAATAATAATACGAAAAAGGCAATTGAACTTTTTCAGATGGAAAAGCAGACTTACCCTGAATCAACAATTTTGATGGAAAGATTGATCATGCAGGCTGAAAAACGGGCTTCGGATGATGACGCTTCTAAAAAACCATCTATAGAGAAATCATTCGAGCAAGAAAAATCTATTGGGGGAAGCACAAATGAGTAAGTTAATAAAAAGGATGCTGGTTCCAGGCATATTGCTGGCAGTAGCGGTCATAGTTGGCGGATGTGCTCCTAAGGCTACAACCAAGGGCCAAGAGTTTCCCCTGATGTATGAGGAAACACCTTTAACAATCTTAATACTACCCCCGATGAATGAGTCAACAGCAGCCGAGGCAAAGCAATATTATGCGACAACAGTTCAAGAGGTGTTGTCATACTGGGGATATTATGTATTCCCGTACGAAGTCACATCCGACATTTTAAAGATGGAAGGTATTTATGACGCAGAGTTAATACGTAGCGTACCTTTGGCGAAATTCCGGGAATATTTCGGTGCCGATGCCGTGCTGTATACGACTATAAAAAAATGGGATCTGCAATATATCGTCTTGGCATCGAATCTGACAGTATCTATTGATGAGGAGTTAAAATCAACAAAAACGGATCAGACGCTTTGGACATATAACGGAACGGTAGTAGTTGATTTATCTGGAGGCAATACAGGCGGAGGACTCGCAGGGTTGATTGTTAAAGCAGTTGTGGCTGCAGCCAATTCAGCCATGGCCGATTATGTTCCCTATGCAAGGCAGGCAAACTTTCGTGCACTCTCATCCTTTCCATTCGGTAAGTATCACCCAGATTTTATGACAGACCAAAGCATGCAGTTTATAGATCAGACACCTGAAAAAGCTAAATAATAAATAAATTTTAACATTCATTGATTAAGTTCTTTATCTTCCCGATGTTGTGAGTTCTGCTATATATCTTGACGTTGAATAAAAGCCGTGAGGTTGTGTTTTTAGATATCAAGAGACAACAATCTGTTAAGTGATGTATTGTCCCACCTTATGATTCCGGAACGGTGTCAAAGCTTTGACACCAACATTATTCCTTTCACCTAAAGGAGAACTGTTTTGAAAAAAAGGTATGGACATTTTTCTACGGCTCGTTCGCAAACCCGCAGGTGCTGAGTAACGCTGATGTTTTCCCAACCGATGCACAGCGAGGAAGACTTGACGGATGGGATATTGTGATTGAACCACGAGCTACTTTGAGGCCTTCAGACGAATTCTGCGTTTACGGTATCCTGGCGAAGGCCTCTCATGCGGATCTCGACAAACTCTATTCCAAGGACTGGTTTGGTTTTGGTGCCTACCTTCCGGAAGCTGTAAACATAGCTATTGGAAATGCCAGATACGTACCTGCCATGTGTTATATTTCATGGGAGATGGAACAGGGTTTTTTGATCGGACGGATTGATTTTTCTGGTGACTTTCTATATTGTTGTTTTTTCCCCTGGATTTTGTTGCACGAGCCTTGGAATTGACCTGGATTTTTCTTAATGTTTATTCCCTCAACTAAAAATGAGCTGAATGCTCTTGGCCGGAAGTCTCCGGACATCATACTGGTAACAGGAGACACCTATGTGGATTCGCCGTTTATCGGCGTCGCGGTCATTGGAAAGGTACTGATAGACGCCGGTTACACGGTAGGCATAATCGCGCAGCCCGATATCTCCAGTGAAAAGGATATCGGCCGGCTGGGGGAGCCGAATCTTTTCTGGGGAATTACTTCGGGATGCATGGACTCCATGATATCCAATTATACTGCGACGAATAAACGGCGAAAGCGAGATGATCTGACCGGCGGCGGTCTAAATATCAGACGTCCAGACATGGCGGTTATCGCATATACCAATCTTGTTCGCCGATATTTCAAAAATACAAAACCGATTGTTATCGGCGGGATTGAAGCGAGCCTCAGACGCATTTCCCATTATCATTACAGGTCCGACAGTATACGGCGGTCCATTCTTTTTGACGCCAAGGCCGATATTCTGGTCTATGGAATGGGGGAAAAAACGACTCTCGAACTGGCAGAAAACATCCGGCGCCGCCGACCGGTTACGGATGTCCGCGGAATCTGCTATATTGCCGCAGAAAAAAAAGAAGGTTACATAGAACTCCCATCTCATGCGGAAGTTGCGGTGGACAGCACCAAGTTCATTGAAATGTTTAAGATTTTTTATAAAAACAATGACCCGATAACCGGAAAAGGTCTTTGCCAGAAACAGGACACCCGGTATCTGATCCAGAATCCTCCTCAGTTTCCACTCACGAGTGAGGAACTGGACCATATTCATGAGCTGGATTATGAACGGGACGTCCATCCGTATTATGCAGCATGGGGGCCGGTGCGGGCACTTGAAACCATCCGTTTTGCAATCACCACTCACAGAGGATGTTATGGCGACTGTAACTTCTGCGCCATATCCGTGCATCAGGGACAAAGGGTTATGGACCGGAGCGAAGCATCCATTCTGAAGGAAGCGTCGATTTTAACCAACCATCCTGAATTTAAAGGATACATTCACGATGTCGGAGGCCCCACCGCCAATATGTACGGCATCGAATGCAAGCGAAAAAAAACCAAAGGCACATGCCGCAACAAGCGCTGCCTGACTCCGGTCGTCTGCAATAAGCTGGAAATCAGCCATCTCCCCCAGATTGCCCTGCTGAAAAAACTCAGGCAGATGCCGAAGGTTAAAAAGGTTTTCATCGGTTCCGGAATACGCCATGATCTGGTGCTGAAAGATCAAACATACGGCCTTCAATATCTTGAAGAGATTATCCGGCATCATATTTCAGGACAACTGAAGGTCGCACCCGAGCATTCCGAAGATCATATCCTTGCGCTCATGGGAAAACCCCCCATCGAGAGCTTTATGGAATTCTTCCGCGATTTTGAAAAGATCAACCGCAGGATGGGAAAAAACCAGTTCTTAACCTGTTATTTTATCGCTGCGTATCCGGGATGTACACTCCAAGACATGGAGCGTTTAAACCGTTTCAGCCGCAGGGTCCTCAAGTTCAAACCCCGGCAGATTCAGATTTTTACGCCCTCTCCGTCGACGCCGGCAACCCTGATGTACTATACGGGAAAAGACTATGACAGCGGGAAACCGCTTTTTGTTGAGAAGGACAAACGGAACAAAGAAAAACAAAAAAACCTGATCCTCAAAGGAATTTCCGGGTGACGGATCCGGAATATCTTTGGGTCTCCTCCTTTGGTTTGTGTTGATGCTTTTGGGGAAAATCATGCTATACCATATCTTAGGAGGAGGCCTTAAATAGTATCATTGCGCATGCGCGCTGACTCGACAAAGTCCCGCAACTGAAGCGCCCGTTCGGCTTGTATTTAACGGTATTCTTGATAGTAGATATCTTTCTCGATCCCCCCTACTTGTCAAGATCATTATATAAAATGATTCATTGTAGTAGTTTAACCTTTTTAATTGACATTCTTACTGGCAATTGAGATAAATCATCTATAATTCCAACCTTTTATTGCATGAGGAGCCCTCGACTATGACACTCTCAAAAGTTCAGATCGTAGAATCAATCCATAATCAGACCGGTTTGCCCAAGAACAAATCCACAGAAATCGTAGAAACCTTTTTAGAGGTCATCAAGCGCACACTGGCATGCGGTGAAGACGTTATGATTTCTAATTTCGGCAGGTTCTGTGTAAAGGAAAAGGCGGAACGTAAAGGCAGGAATCCTGCAACTGGGGATGACTTGATGCTTGAACCAAGGAAGGTTGTTACCTTTAGGTGTTCAGGGAAATTGAGGGATAGGATTAATGGGCAATAAAAAAGGCAGAGTCGTCTATGCTCTGCCCGTATTAGCCCGATAGAATCTTTTCCTAAAACCACATCAGAGACTACCGAGCTTTGTAATCTTTTGGCTTCCCTAAATACCGTTGTACAATGCATTTTTGCATCGAGATGCACGGACATCCGAGAAGCTCTATAAATGCCACATCAAACCTCTCTTTGTACAGTGTAACCTTCGTGAGATTGAGTCATCACATGGTTAAATATATGGTGTTGAAGCTGAGTGACATTTATTTTAATCAATTATTAATCATTTAATAAAATTTGTCCATAGGCAAAAGGTTCATTTTGATAGGGGGAATTCCTATCCCCATAGGGATTGTTCCCAGCAATCACCCATAGGACGCAAGTTTCTGCCTGAGATAATTAAATTGATCAAGGTAATAGGCCCGAATATCGCTTTCTAAAATAGAACCAAGTTTTACTTTATGAGAATCCGAGCTTCCTAACCTCCTAATTTCATAATATTATATTGATATTGTTTAAAATACAATTCTCTAATTTTTTCTAATTTATGTTGATTTTGGCAGATTTTGGAAATTTTCCCCACACTAATTCCCACACTAAATTAGATTGAATTTGCGATATTTTGACACAGTAATTTCAATTGGACGATATCACAGCTTTTTAACCAACGTCAGAACTTGGAATACATTGCAGATACATTGAATTACAAACGAGAATGTTCGACCCCAAGATACGGTATTCGGGGGAAAGCTCTATATCATTTCAATTTAACTTCACACTACGCAATATAATGGCATCTTCAGGACAGACCTCATGGCAGCAGAAACACCTTATGCATTTTGAATAGGTTACCTCTGCCATCTGGTCTTGCACCTTGACTGCATCTTTGGGACAAATGCTTTCGCAATCCCCACACGCTGTGCATTTATCCGTAATAACGGGGCTTTTTCTTGGAGGTTTTTTGCCGGTTAATAGATGATCAGCCGTGTTTGGTAGTCTGAATCCTTTATAGGCAACATCCTCGGGTCTCTGGATCGGATAGTCAATCCTCTCAGGCCACAAACCGCGAACTTTAGCCCTTTTAAGTGCCGGTATGCCCACGGGCTCGATGCCCAAAATTTTGCATACAGAAATGTCCATTGCCACATAATCTGTTGATGCAAGAACCAGATCCATCTTTACGGGATCTCCGCTTCCAGGTCCCTGGCCCTGCATTCCCATTATACCGTCCATGATATATAGGTGTGGCTTTACGATGGTAAGAATATCCAGCATCATGTCCGCAAAACTAACTCTTCTTGGGAACTGAGCATGGTATTTGGCCTTGGTAAGACCGGGAACGACTCCATACATGATCTTGCAGGCCAGTGTCATATACTGAAAGGAGTGGGTTTTAAGTTTCGGCAGCGCAATGACCTTGTCGGCATTTAACACATAATTACAGATGGGAGACCTTTGCAATCGTTTGCCATTGGGGATATCAAGTTTCTTGACGCTTGTATCAAAGTTCAGAGGAATCTCTTCTTCTCCTGCCAAATTCTTGAGCCCTGAACGCTCATAGGCCTTGTTAAGATTTCTTTTGGAAAAGGGTCCTGCAGGGGAGTCTCCAATATACGGTTCTCCTCCTGCCTTTCTTACAGCCGTAGCCACAGCCCTTACAAATTCAGGGTGCGTGGTCACGGCCTTTTCCGGCTCTTTGGCAGATAATAGATTAACCTTGAGGAGAACTTTCTCGTTCTTTTTTACAAACTGCTCCATCCCCCCAAGGGGTGCAAGAAGGGTTTCAATCCCTGGATCTGAATATGTGGCCTTAATAATGCAGACCTTTGCCATTTCTTTACCCCCTCGTACTTTTAGGCATATTAATAAGAACGGGTTCATCCATTTGATATTGATGTTCAATCTTTCTCGTCGGAGTTGCATCCATATTGTTAAAAAAAATTAAAGATTCATTAAATAATAAACTTGACACACTGTATATTGTAGCATATTTAAATCATAATACAAAATGTATGGTTTAGGATAATATTATTTTATTAACTGAAGGGCTATGTGATGTTCCTAATATTTTAAACATCGAAGGAGGATTCTATGGCAACTGCGAAGAAAAAAACAACCGCAAAAAAACCAGTAGCTAAGAAACCAGCAGCGAAAAAAAAATAGCCCTTTTTTAGAGCCCTTTAGTAAGGAACGGGGAGGCCATCAATAGTTTTTTTTAATAAGGCCTTCCCGTTTTTTTGTTTTCGGAATGAATAATAGTTGGCATACCAGTATTTGGGCTACAAATAATTAAGCAGGCATTGTGATATCTTTAAGGATTTTGGACTTGAATTTCCTGCCGTATATAGCAGTAAACATGCAATCGGGATTCGTTACGGGTTCTTTGGAGCTATTCAATCTTTTTCTGCAAACAACCTTACTCTGGTATTGTATATAAATAATTTCAAGATTCAGGAGGCATTTCCACATCATGCTGTAGAACACGGTAAGTCTGAATGGGATAGTGGAACCCTTTAACCTCAATGGTGCCGACTTCCTCGCAAGGTATCTCATCATTAACCAAGGCCCACGAAGTATGCGATATATATATCTCACCGGGTTGACAGGCCTTTTCCAAGCGAGAAGCAAGATTTGTGTTCAGGCCGATGGCTGAATATTCCATAAATCCTTCGGAACCATAATTGCCCACATTGGCCATACCCGTATGAATGCCGCATCGGATTTCGAAGGGCAATTGGATACCCTGGTTCCACCATTTCTTTCGAAGGGTTTTCATCTTCATTTGCATCTCCAACGCCATACGTAAACACGCTAAAGCATCTCCTCGCTCCCCCCGTGAATCCGGTGCCCCAAAGATTGCATAAATGCTATCCCCGGTAAACTGCGGGATGGTTCCACCCCATGTCCGGACTATCTGAGCCATCTCCCCTAAATATTCATTGAGCAACTTTGCCACATCTTCAGGATCAGAAGCGTCGGTAAATTGGGTGAAATCCTTGATATCGGAAAAGAACATCGTCAGCTTTGTTCGCTTGTGAGATAGCTCTGCTAAAAATTCACCCTTGAATATTTTTTCAACTACATTCGGATCAATGTACTTCGAGATTTGTTCTTGGGCTTTTTTGAGTCTCTTGTTGGTCTCTTCCAAAGCGTTCGACTTCGTGATGAGCTCCTCTTCGCGCTGCTTCAGGTCGGTAATGTCGGAGTAAATTGCGACAGTTCCGCCATCCCCGGTCTTGCGTTCAGTGATCAGAATCCACTGACCACTACTACGTTGCTGGATCCGTGGTTCACCTGGGTCATGATGAAACGCCAAACGGTCTGCAACCCACTCGTCTATACGGCCCTTTGCGTCAACAATGTGTCCATTCTCGGCAGCTTCCCGAATGATCGTTTCAAACGCCGTTCCCGGTTCAATGTCGATGTCCGTATTCGGGTAAAGCAATTCCTTATACCTGGTGTTACAAAGCACCAAACAATCATCAGGATCGTAGAACGCGAAGCCTTCAGATGAATTTTCAATGGCATCGACTAGCCTTCGACGTGCCGTTTCAACGTCGCGCAAATTGTTTTCTTCAACTTCGATCGCAGTATCACGAAAAACGACCAGGGACTCTGCCATGCGGCCGATCTCGTCACCACTGCCGGGTTCCGGCAAAGGCGCTCTGAGGTTGCCTCCGGCAATCGCGAGCATGCTATCGCTGAGTGCGGTTATTCTGGCAATCAGGTTACGCCCAACATAGAGCCACACGATGAGGAAGGAGCTCACGAGACTCAGAGCGGCGATGCCGATCAAAATATTTCGGTTGAGCGCCTGGATCGTTGCAGCTTGGAGGTTCGCTTTCTCAATATCCGAATTCGCGCTATTTACCAAGATGTCTACTCTGTTGGTCAGAAATTCTGACAATCGCACGTTGACAGTCAAGAGCTCTTCGGCCTGGGCGATGACGGCCAATTCATTCTTTCTGATCAGCGGGAGACTGTTCGGGCCCACTGCTAGGCCCTCAAGTATCGCGACTTGTTGCGCTAGACGCCTTTTCGCGCCCTTTGAAACGACTAGAGAGACCTCATACAGTTCCTCGAGAGTTTTTTTCAGAGGAAATATCAAGACATCAATACGTTCAGCGGTATCAGTGTCTGTAATTTTCAGGAGGCTGCCGTGAATTGAGTCGACCAGAAGTGCGGCCCTTTGTTGTGGAATCAAGCTAATTATCGAATTCACAAGATCCGACTTTTTGTTTGACAATTGGTTTGCTTTGGCCGTTTTCTGAATCCTGTCCCAATCCGCCATCTGGGCACCAAGTATGCGCTCACCCGGCGACAGCATTCGCTGGGCTATACTATTGGCCCTGAATAGGTCGCGAATCCGTTTTTCTTCGAGCGCGATAATGGAAAGCCTTTTTTTCACAAGCTCATCCAGACTAACGAGATTTTCGGTCATGTCGGCAAACAATTTCATGACTTGAGTTGTTGCTGTTTTTTCATCTTCTTTCTCATAGCTTCTGCCGCGCTGCAGAAACGGCTCAAGCTGTGCGATTTGCGAGGCGATTTCGTTCGAGACTTCGATCCGTGCGCTATCGGTTTTCACTACCAACAAGGCTGGTGCCGAGCGCACGAGGCTTTCCACGCGCCGTGACAGCTCTAGCCAAGACAGAGCTTCGGGCACGCGTTGCTCAGTGATCGTGTTGAGCGCGCCGCCAACCTGCGATAGGGAATACAAACCAGAGGCCGCAGCGACCAGTGAGAACATAGAAATTCCCAGAAACGCAAGCAGCAGTCGCCCTCGAACGCCCATCGATGCAATTTTTTTTGGCTCATCCACTCGTTATCAATTCCCGTGGCTTGTGTCTCGACGAGTTACGGCACCTGATGAAACTGGGTGAGACACTAGGCAACTCGCTCATTTGGCTGGCGAGTAGTTTTCCTTGCCGAAGACATACCAGACGAAGGTGCTAATACCTGTAACGTCGCCCTTCTCATCAAAGCCAATCTTACCTAGAACGGTGTCAAAGCTGCCTGCTCTCAAGGCATCGATGACAGCCTTCGGTTCCAAGGAACCCGCTTGTTTAACGGCCTGCGCCCAAGCCTGAACAGCGCCGTAGCTATACAAGGTATAACCGTCTGGTTCGTAGGCATCCTCTTCGCGAATGGCAGCAACGACGTCTCGGGCCTCCGGCTTTAGGCGCATATCAGGGCCAAAGGTAAAATAGGTGCCTTCGCCTGCATCGCCCGCGACGAACAGGAACTGAACATCCACCAGCGAGTCGCCAGAAAACAACCGAAGATTGGGCAGCTCCTTTTTAGCCTGACGCAGAATAATTCCAATATCGGTTAGGTAGCCGCCGACATACAAAACATCTATTTTTTTATTGACGAGTTTGTTTACAATCGACTTGTAGTCCTTTTGATCCGCGGTGTAACTATCGAACAAAACCTCGGTAATGCCGCGTTTGTTCAGCTGGCTTTTTGTAAACTCTGCCAAGCCCAAGCCATAAGCTTGACCGTCGTGGATGATCGCAATGTTGCTTTTGCTGTGGTTGTCGGCCAGGTAGTCGCCGGCGATCGTGCCTTGCTGGTCGTCGCGGCCTATCACCCGAAATACATTGGGACCCCCTTCATCGGTGACCTTGGGATTGGTGGAAGCCGGTGAGATCATTATGATCCCGGCCTTTTCATAGATCTTGCTGGCGGCAAGGGAACAGGCGGAACAAAGATGCCCGAAGACGACAACAACGCCCTCGCTCACCAGTTGCTGCGCCACCGCCTCGGCTTGTCGCGGCTCACACGCATCGTCCACTGAAATGACGACAATCTCCTTGCCAAGGAGGCCGCCTTTGTCATTCAGATGTTCGAGCGCCTTTTGAGCGCCGATTTCCTGCTGTTCGCCAGCATTGAGTGAGCTGCCGGACAAAGGCGAGGCGATACCTACCTTGATCTCGGCCTGAGCCGCCGCAATGACGCAAACTATCGATATGAATGCGCCTATTAGACTTCCAAGAATTTTAGTTTTCATAACTGCCTCCCCTTTTTCATTCCTTGAATTGTTTAACGGTGCCTCATGTCTCGAATATCTTAGTTTAAATTGGTGGGAAACCAGAGCCTATATTAGTGCAGAAAGAAAATCAAAATTTGATAAACCACTCAACAAGTGGACGTAATTTTCAACTGAAATTGAGGCTCAGGAATCATATAACTGTTTATTATTAAAAGTAATTTTATAAATGTAAATAAAATTATATCATTGTTATTATATCAAATAGTCATGTAAGGCTTTGATGTTTTAAGATTATGAGAAGGGGCACTGATAGGTAGTCAAGGTGCGGATGGTTGCATCCTCATCCTAGCCCATCAGGCGGCTGTATCCCTGAACATCAGCACTGAGAATGGCACAGAGTTTCCGTTCAAATCCTTCTTCTGCCATAATGGCACCTCCCTCTTTAAGGCTTCAAACAGTGGAGATCGGTATGCGAATTAATCAATGAAGCGCGAAAAATCGGATGAGAAACAGGATTTGAGCCAATAACAAGATCAAGACCAGGGGTAAAAAGTGTAGAGAAATCAAGAATAACTTAAAACCATTTATGCCCATTTTTTAGGTTTTGTCAATTTAAATCGAAAACTTCAGTAAATGGGGATTTATTGTTCAATAACGTCGCAAATCAGCCGATCGGCTTTTTGCGTTGGCTGAGTTAGCCTTTTTAGGCTGCTATTTATTGTCTTTAAACGTTTTTATCCCTAGCGGAGTATAAGCGGGACAATGCCCAACCAAACTGGTGATAACGAATACAAGTGCGATGATTCCAAGAACAATTGCAGCGATACCCGATATTTTGCCGGTGAAATACAATATCGCTACGACTATTGCCAATGCTACTCTAATTCCCCGATCAACGGTTCCCATGTTTTTTTTCATCTCATTTCTCCTTTCCAGATGAATATTATGACAACCTCTTATTCGTTTACGGTAAGTTGTATTGATGTCAGCTTAACGCCGTGTGTCAGGGGCGGCATGTCTTCGCCGTCCCTTGCACACGCATGTTGGGTTTAAATTTTTATATTGACATATACCGATATCGGATGTACATTTTATTGTACATGTACAGGAGGTGTCACATGAAAGCTATCTCATATACCGCCGCACGGCAAAATCTTGCAAAAACGATGGAAAACGTGTGCAAAGACCATGCACCGGTTATCGTCACACGAAAAAAAACCGATTCCGTGGTCATAATGTCCCTTGAGGACTATGAGGCCTTGGAGGAGACTGCTTACCTGTTGCGCTCTCCGAAAAACACAAGGCGCCTAATTGAATCCATCACTCAGCTCGAAGAGGGCCAAGGATCAGAAAGAGAGCTTTTAGATTGAAGCTCATATTTTCAGATCATGCTTGGGAGGATTATCTGCACTGGCAAAAAACCGATAAGAAAATCCTCCGGCGAATCAACACGCTTATTAAAGAAATCAAACGCAATCCATTTGAAGGAGTCGGGAAACCTGAACCGCTGAAACATGCACTTTCAGGATACTGGTCCCGGCGTATCAATGACGAGCATAGAATCGTTTACAAAGTTTCATCAGACGCCATCCATATAGCCCAACTCCGATACCATTACTGAATTTTTCAAAAGACCCAACGCCGCCAATCAGCCGTGCGGATTTTTTGCGTCGGCTGAATTTGCCTTGTTCAAGTAAGCCGCTTCGCGGCAGATAAGATCTTCCGTTAAATATCCTCAGATAAAGCCCATCCGCGGCAGGTTGCAAAAGCTATTAATTCTCTGTCATACCTCTATTGGATCCCCATCCAATAAACCCTTCAAACGAAAGGAGAGAGGTTATGATGAAGAATTACTACGATCAATCCATGAGAGCCCTGTG
>JAQBBE010000050.1:0-7305 GCA_032126435.1 Desulfobacterales bacterium
TGCATGGTAGCAGTGGATGATCATCTCCAGGGCCTGGGCAGCGTGTTGAAATTTCAACAGATAGGAAAGGGCGGTTTCAAACGACCCCAAATTCATGTGGCTGACCGAAAGGCACAGGTTGATCTGCTCGTTTTCGGGAAAGTGCGCGATGCCCTGGGAGAGGATTTTGATTGATTCAGGATAGGCCTGCTGCTTTTGGTATTGTATGCCCAGCCCCAGATAGGCCCGGGGGTGGGGGTGATATTTTAACGCGGCCATGTACAATTTTTCGGCGATGCGGCCGTTGCCCGGGATGGCGTCATCTTTGGCATAATCCCCCTGGTCGAAGGTCATCCCGAGTCTGGAACAAAAATCGGAATGCAGGGGATAAAATTCCTTTTTGTCGATAAGGGCGATGGCATCGACCATCCCGGGGAGGCGTTCATGGTATCGGCGCCGCAATTGTTTCCCGAATGACCGGACGTCTTTTTCGGATAATTTGGGATCGGTTTCAAAATATTTGATATCTTCGATTCTGTTTAACCAGATATCGTCGGTGATGTTGGAATTTTTCCGGTATTCCGCATAGAGTGCGGTCCCCGGGAATATGGACAGCACAAAAAAATGAATGACCAGGGGTTTGATCTTTTCGATGAGATGGAGGGTCTCCTGAATGGTCTTAGGGCTTTCTCCGGGGCACCCGTATATGAAATAGGCCCGGGGGAGGATGCCGTATTTCACGGTCATGGCGAACGCCTTTTCCACTTGGGCGTCCGAAATCTTCTTGTTCAGAAAATTTCGGATTTTTGGGGAACCGCTCTCCACGCCGTAGCTGATTTGAATGCAGCCTGCCTTTCTCATCCAGGAGAGGATGTCTTCACTCATGGTGTTGACCCGGGATATGGCCACCCACGAGATGTCGAGTTTTTTTTCGAGGATTTTTTTGCAGATTTGGACCACCATTTTTTTGTTCACGCTGAAGGTGTCGTCCGAGAAGTAGAAAAAATCGATGCCCTTTTGGTAGAGGCGCTCGAGTTCATCCACAAAATACTCCGGGCTGTGAAACCGGATCTTTGGCCCCCAAAATTTTGGGGACCCGCAGAATGTGCACTTCCCCGGGCAGCCCCGGGTCAGGGACAGGTGCCGGTATTTAAAATATTTTGACGGAACCGGCAGACTATCCAAATCGTGGATCGGTTCGGCCGGTTCTGTCCGGACCGCTTGGCCGTCTTTTCTGAACGCAATGCCTTTGATGCGGGTGATCGGCTGTTTCTCATCGCTTTGGATCCATTGGATGAGATTTAAAAAGGTATATTCGCCTTCGCCGATGACCACAAAATCGATTTCCGGAAAATGCGTCAAGAAATGCTCCCACAAAAAGGTGGGGGCGACGCCGCCGAAAACGATTTTTACGTTGGGATCGATCCGCTTGGCAATCCGGGCGATATCGATGCCGCCCCAGCGGTTGGCCTGGAGAATGGAAAATCCGATGACATCGGGCTTTTTTTCCCCCAAGACCCGTTCGATCTCTTCGGGGGTTTCATTGATGCGGCACCAGTTTAATATCTCGACATCGTAATGGTTTTCTTTGAGGACGGCACCGATGTAGTAGATGCCGATGGGCGGGACCGTTATATCTTCGGTGCGGGTTCTTTTTTCCAGCCAGTATGGATAGATCAGGAGTATTTTCATTTTTGGTTCTTCTCCAATTTTGTTGGAGAAAAGGGTTCGAGGATTCGAGGGGTCCAGGATTCAAGGGTTTTTTCTAAAGACTTTATCAGTGCTTTGAGCATCGTTTCAACTTCCTCTGTATCATCCCTTAGAGCCTTTCAGATATCTGTAATTCTTAAGCATTCACTCGAATCCTTGGCCCCTTGACCCCTTGAATCCTTTCAAAATCATCAACGCTTTTGGAGATGATTTTAATTCTTTAATGGACGGCATCCTTGCAAAAAAATTGAATCGATTTTATAATCCGATTTTTTATTTTAAAAAGCTGGGTATTTTAGATCACTTTAGATCATTTCACCCTATTTTTTTTTGCCGTAAAAAGCAAAGATTTTCCAACATAGGGACGACAAAAAAGAGGAGAATAATCTATGTTTTTATCTCTGGTACAAAAGCGTAGAAGCATCCGCAGATATTTGGATACACCTGTGGCGTCCGAGAAAATCGACCGGCTCATCGAAGCAGCGCTCCGTTCACCGTCGTCACGGGGATTCAACCCCTGGGAGTTCGTGGTGGTGACCGACGGCGGTTTGCTGGAAAAACTTTCAAAGGCCAAACCTCACGGTGCGTCATTTCTAAAAAATGCACCGCTGGGAATCGTTGTCTGCGCGGATCCTGAAAAATGTGATGTGTGGATCGAGGATGCGTCCATCGCTTCCATCATCCTTCACCTGGCGGCAGAATCCCTGGGCCTCGGAAGCTGCTGGATCCAGATCCGAAATAGAATGCACGATCAGACCCGAACGGCGGAACAGTATATCCGTGAGGTTTTAAATATTCCGGAGAATTTAAATGTAGAATCCATCATTGCCATCGGATACCCCGGGGAACAAAAGACTTCCCACCCCAAGGAATCTTTGCAATATGAAAAGGTGAGTTTCGACACTTACGGCAAATGATCGCACGAATCCTGTGAGAAATTCGGATTAGTCCCCGTACCTTAGGATAAAAATTGACATAAACCTTATTCCCGTATATCAACCCTATAGTTGCATAAATAACATGGCAACATGAGTTTAATGACGATACTAATCCGCATTTCCAGACTTTTTCTCTGCTTTGATGGAATTGACCATAGGAGACATCATGGAAATAGTGAAAACAGCCATGTTATTTACCCACTGGGAAAGCCGATGGCGCAGCAACTCCTTTGTTGTAAAGGGTTTGTGGTAGCATACTACAACTTCACCCTTTACGTCTCGGATTTGCAGCACCCTCGACTTTTGCATCGATAGGGTCAACCCTATAGGTTGGGATGTAAAATATGATGAAAAATAAGACACTCAAGGTCAATCGGAACGATCCATGCCCCTGTGGAAGCGGGTTCAAATACAAAAAGTGCTGTCTGGGAAAGAACGCGTCTGATCCGAAAAACCTCAAGGCAGAATACGCTGAAAAATACAGGATTCGGCTCAACCCGCCGGCGGATATCGAAGGCATCAAACGGGCCGGCCGCCTGGCTTTGGACATACTCGATCGGGTGGCGTCTGAAATCCGGCCGGGGTTGGTCACCGACCATATCAACACTCTGGTGCACGAATTTACACTGGCGCGCGGCGGCGTCTCGGCGCCGCTGAACTATCGGGGGTTTCCGAAAAGTGTTTGTGTTTCCATCAACGAAGTGATCTGTCACGGCATCCCCGGGGAACGGGTTTTGCAAGACGGGGATATCGTCAACGTCGACGTCACCCCCATACTCGACGGCTATTATGCCGACGTCAGCAAAACCTTTTTCGTGGGAACACCCGGCCCCGAAGCCAAGAAGATCGTTGGGGTGGCCAAAGAGAGCCTTGCCAGGGGCATGTCCATGTCCAGACCCGGAAACACCGTGGGCGATATTGGATGGGCCATTCAAGAATATGCCGAAAAACAGGGATGTTCGGTGGTCAGGGAGTTTGTCGGGCATGGTGTCGGGCTTGAATTCCATGAGCCGCCCCAGATTCCCCATTTCGGCAGAAAAGGAGAAGGCATCCGTCTGATTCCGGGCATGGTTTTTACCATTGAACCGATGATCAACCTGGGTAAAAAGGAGCTGGTTATACTCGACGATCAGTGGACGGCGGTGACGAAAGACGGTTCCCTTTCCGCCCAGTTCGAACAAACCATTCTGATCACCGACCATGGGTTTGAAAGCCTTACGCCGTACGATGTGTAGCCCGCCTTAGACCCGGACCATCCAATTCCTGAAAAATTCGGGATGTCATTGTGGATCGAATACACCGTTTTCCCAAAATAATATCCCATCGCGGGGTTTGCCGCCGGCACATTGAAAATACCATTCCTGCGCTGAAGGCTGCGAAGGATGAAAACGTCGACATGATCGAAATGGACGTCCACGAAACCGGCGACGGCCGGTTTATCGTGTTTCATGACGCGCGTCTCAACCCGGATACGCCCCCCTGGAGAAACTTGACGTATCCCCAGGTTCAAGCCGTCACCGGCCATGATGATCGGGCGCCGTTGTTGTCGGACTGCCTCGAAGCGATCCGGTCGGTACCTGTAAATATTGAAATCAAACATTTCCGGAAAGCGGATAATTTTTCCAAAGAACTGGAAGCATCGCCGATTTCAGAGGGGAGTGTGGTGTCCAGTTCCCATGTCAACCTGCTGGAGCGACTGCACATGGGCGGCTTTGGGCTGCCCCTGATGCTGGTTGTTTCCATTTCAAGACGGCGGACCCTTGGACAGAATATGAGAAGCGCCGCATGGTGCATCTTTCCCGGGCTGCTGCCGGGATTTCTGGACGGGGCGGCCGTGCATCATAAACTTCTACGAAAAAAATTTGTCAGCAGCATGCAGGGCCGCGGCGGGAAGGTGTTTGTCTGGACCGTCGATGACCGGAACGATATGAAGAAATTTATTTCCTGGAAAGTGGACGGCATCATTTCAAATTATCCCGATCGGCTGCAAGCGCTTAAACATCGGTCTTCACCTTCGGAAACCGGATGAATTCATCATGAAAAATCGGGGCCGGGGAAAGAAACAATGATCCATACCGCCTACTGCATAAAAGCCGTGCTGTTCGATTTCGACGGCACCCTGACCCAACCCGGAGCCCTGGATTTTCCCCGTTTAAAAAAGGAGATCGGCTGCCCGCCGGATGACCCTGTTTTGGAGTTTATCGACGGTCTTCCCACCCGGCGCGAGCGCGAAAGGTTCCTTTCTGTGCTGGAACAGTTTGAAATGCGGGCTGCCGTCCATTCGGAACCCAACCCCGGCGCAGAGGACTTGATCGCGTATCTTCGATCCAAGGGGATCGGCGTGGGACTCATTACCCGAAATCGTCTTTCGTGCATCGAACGGGCGCTGCAAAATTTTGACGCCCTGGACATTTCAGATTTTGACGTCGTCGTTTCCAGGGAAACACCGGTGGATATAAAGCCCAGCGGCGACGGGGTCCTGCTGGCCGCCCGAACCCTGAATGTGGACATCCGGCAGGTTCTGATGGTCGGTGATTACATTTTCGACATCCTGGCCGGACAGGCGGCGGGATGTATGACCGCGCTTCTGGGCGACGGCATTGTATCCGGATCCTCGAAGATCCACAGCGACTTCAGGGCCTCGGACCTGGCGGAGGTCAAAGATATTATCCGTTTGGGGCTGCCCCTTTCCATGGGGAAATTGCCCAATGATCTCCTTGAAAAATTCCTGGATCGATTCAATTTCCACGACCCTTCGGTGCTGATCCGGGCCGGCGTGGGCGAAGACATCACCGCGGTGGATATCGATCAAGAGGAGGTCCTGATTATTAAATCGGATCCCATAACCTTTGCCACCGATCACGTGGGGCATTATGCGGTGCTGGTCAACGCCAACGATATCGCCACGTCAGGGGCCGTGCCCCGGTGGCTTTTGACCACGCTTTTATTTCCATCCGGCGTTGCACCGTCGGCGGTTCAAAAGGTCATGCATGAGCTCGAATCGGTGTCCCGGCAGTGGAATATTTCGCTGTGCGGCGGGCACACGGAAATTACCGATGCCGTCACAAGACCCGTAATTATCGGGATGCTGGCCGGAACCGTTGCACGGCGGGATCTCGTCGATAAACGCAACATTCAGCCCGGGGACAGCGTGCTGCTGACCAAGGCCGTTGCCGTGGAAGGCACGGCCATCATTGCCAGGGAGTTCGGTGACCGGCTGGCGGCCCTGGGAATGTCCAAAACCGAGATCGAAACATGCAGACAGTTTCTGTTTTCCATCGGCATTTTGGAGGAAGCCAAAATCGCCGGGAGCTTCCGGGGCGTGAGCGGAATGCACGACATTACCGAGGGCGGTTTGGCCACGGCACTTTTGGAATTGAGTGTTGCCGGAGGACATCGGATCCGGGTGGCAATGGACAGGATCCCGGTCTTTCCGCAAACCCGAAAGATATGCCGCTTGCTCCATATCGACCCCATGGGTCTGATCGGCTCCGGCAGCCTTCTGATCTGCTGTCGTGAGAATATTGCCGAGCCGTTAATGGAAGGGATTCGAGACGCCGGAATCGATGTCACCCGTATCGGTGAGGTGACGAACCCCGGTCGCGGCATCGACGCCGTGGGTCCGGCAGGACCGGTGCCGTGGCCCAGCTTTGAGGCCGATGAAATCACGCGTCTTTATTGAGACAGCATAAAAATCCTAGCCCAGAGGACCAGACTTTGGTTATCCCCAGAGGGGATTTGCTTTGTTGAATGTTTATTGACTTATTGAAATTCCAAATATCAAATTCCAAATATCAAACAAATCTCAATGACCTAAATTCGAAAATCCAAACAATGTCTCGTCCTGAAAGGTTTTGGTCATTGAAAATTGAAATTTGAGATTTATTTGTAATTTGGTGCTTGGAATTTGTATTTTTTGACACAAAACTCCAAGGCAGAGCTATAACTCTCTGACTCCCGCAATGCGGGACAGGCAAGGCCTAAGGACCAGGTTCTTAACAACCAACTAAATGGGTGTGTGCCATGAAAATAAAGATTTTTACGGTGGGCGGGACCATCGACAAGATGTACTTTGACCGGAAAAGCACCTATGAGGTGGGAGAACCCAAAATCGGGGAGATATTGCAGGAAGCGAATGTAACCCTTGCGTACGAGATAGCTCCCCTATTGCACAAGGACAGTCTCGATATGACCGACGAAGACCGCCGGTTGATTTTCGACCGGGTTGCATCGGATGAACATCGAAGAATTGTATTGACCCATGGAACCGATACCATGATTCAAACCGCCAAACAGCTGAAAACCATTCCCGACAAAGTCATGGTGCTCACCGGGGCCATGGAACCGGCCCGGTTTAAATACAGCGATGCTGCGTTTAACATCGGTTGTGCGGTTGCTGCGGTCCAGATACTGGATCCGGGTGTGTATATTGTCATGAACGGCCGGATTTTCGATCCGGACAGGATCCGGAAAAATAGGAAACAGAATTGGTTTGAAGAAGTTTGACGGTACGTGTTCAAGGGGGTGCGCTCCCCCGCTTCACTTTGACGTCTACGTGTCTGGTTATTTCAATGACTTAGCAGCGGTGGCATTCCTGCCCCCTCCGCGTTCTCCCGCGAAAAACATGCGGGAGCCGCGGTCTCCCCCACCGCTAAGTCATTGAAATAACGAAGCCACT
>JAQBBE010000051.1:0-2535 GCA_032126435.1 Desulfobacterales bacterium
CTTGTTAAAGGTTTTTCGGTATTCGGCGGCAAGCCGGACAATGTGAACAGCGGCTTCCGGATTTTCGCCGTGAACATGAAAGATCGGGACCATCAGCATTTTGGCCACATCTGTGGCGTAGCGGGTGGAACGCGCGTTTTCAGGAAGTGTGGTATATCCGATCTGATTGTTGATGACCAGATGGATGGTGCCGCCGGTCTTATAACCGGTTAGCTGGGACATGTTTAGGGTTTCGGCGACAATGCCCTGTCCGGCAAAAGCGGCATCGCCATGGATAAGGAGCGGTAAAACAGCGTTCCTGCTGCGGTCTCCCAGAATGTCCTGGCGGGCCCGTGCAAATCCCTGGACCACCGGATCAACGGACTCCAAGTGACTCGGATTGTTAACCAGAAACACACGTAACGGCGCGTCCCGGTGTGTTTTAATATCGGCCAGATAGCCGTTGTGGTACTTCACATCACCGGCGCCGAAGGTTTCGCCGGGATCGTAACAGCTTTCAAATTCACTGAAAATTTCTTCGTAGGATTTGTTCAGTATGTGGGTCTGAACATTTAAACGTCCTCGATGGGCCATGCCGAGAATAATTTCCCGGCAATCGTTCATGCCGGCCCAGTTGACAAGCGCGTCGAACATGGGAATGATCACTTCCGCACCTTCAATGGAAAAGCGTGTCTGGCCCAGATATTTTTTATGGAGGAACTGTTCAAAAAGGGCGGCCTGAAATAGCTTTTCCATGATCCTGAGTTTATCTTCGGGCTTTAGATCCGGACGGTTTTGCACGGGTTCCATACGGTTCCGGAGCCATCGGCGTTCATCAGGATCCTGCAGATGCATGAACTCCACTCCGATGGAGCGACAGTAAGTTTCTTTCAGGATCCGGATGATATCCTTTAGTGAAGCCCGATCGTTAGTGACCAGACTTTCAGAATAAAATTGCGTGTCCAGATCTTCTACGGATAAATTAAATGCTGAAAGGCTCAATAGCGGATGATCGGTGGGGCATGCAGTCAGGGGATCGAGGCAGGCGAGAAAATGTCCGATATCGCGATATCGGTTTATGAGTGCATCCACACGGGATTGACGTAAAACATGATCCTCGTCGCAAACATCCGTAGTTTCCCGTTCCATGGTACCGGCTATTTCGAAGCCTTCAAAGAAAAACTGCCAGTCTCGGGGAACCGCCTTGGGATCGGCTTTCCACATCTTGTATTGAGCATCGATATAGTCTTTGCTCAAGGTCTCAGGTATATCCATGGTGTTGTTCCTTGAACCATTTCACTACTAATTTAGAGATCTTCAAGCAATGTTCCTCGTTGCTGAACATATGATCCGCGTCCGGTATAATGGCCAGTTTTGTATTTAATGGATTCAATTTCTGAGCCAGATAAGCATCCTCGACCGGAACGATTTCGTCGTGGTCGCCGTGGACAACCATCAGAGGTGCCTGTAAGGATTTAAGCGTTTCCGGTAGATTATATTGCTCGGCGTCGGCGAAAAAAGCCGTTGAAAGTTGAAGTGGACGTCCCCGGCTGCTGAAAGAGACCCTTCCGGTGTCATGAAGTTCCTTGAGCTGGCGTTTACTGAAAAAATGGGTTGCGTTTAACCCGGATAAACGTCCTGCCAGCGCGCATACCGCCTTTACGCGGTTTATCCCGGCTGCTGTGAGAATGGCGATAACAGCACCCATACTGTGCCCTGATAGGCCGATCCAGTCAGCGCCTTTGTCAGCGATAATGTCGATGGCTCTCTGAATCTCGGCGATCTGTTTGGAGTAGGTGGACGCCGCAAAATCGCCTTGGCTCTGACCATTGCCCGAAAAGTCGAACCTTAAAGCAATGAATCCTGCCGCTGCCAGATCACTGCAGATATGACGGATAATACGGGTGTGACGGGAGCAGGTGAAACAATGAGCGAAAACCACGCCGCCACCCTTGAATTCATCAGGCAGATGGAGCGTTCCTGCAAGTTTTTCTTCCTGATAATTATAAAAATGGATCGATTGTTCCATGAAAAGAACTTATGGGCTTAGTCCCCCTGTTCCGCCATATAGTCATCATAATGACCTTCTAAAAAGAGTTTGTGTTTTGCTTCTTCCTGGCAGAGCACCTTGAGGAGCTTAATTTGTTCGGCATTGTCAGTCTTTTTCTGAAGTTCATTGTACATTTTTAAGGCCTGTTCTTCCCGTTTCATGGCCAGTCGCAGGATGTCTGTATTGCTCATCCCGTCCTCATATTTCATGTCTATCATATAATCGCTGCGCTTCATGTCGGGAATCCATTTAAACTTGTATTCCGCTACAAGCGCCTGATTGTTTTCCATATTTTTAAGCATGTTCTCATGCTTTTTTTCTTCTTCGGCCATTTCTTCCAACGCATCTTTTACACCTGAAAAAGAAGTTCGCCCAGCGAGATCGGTATAAAAGGCCGCAGCTTCTTTTTCTTTTTCTATTGCAAATTCAATCAGTTCCTCAAAAGATTCAAAACTCATAACATCCTCCTTTTATTTTTTCTTTTTCCCGACTAAAATTATTTATTT
>JAQBBE010000052.1:0-41644 GCA_032126435.1 Desulfobacterales bacterium
AGTGTTGAGTTTAAACTAATAAATCCAATAGTTGCCTGCAGAAATAACGCTGCAATAAGCCCGGTTTTTTCTCCGCCAAGGTATCTTCCTAAAAGAAAGGTTATGAATACAGTGCCCATTCCCATTAATACGGATGAAAGATGTGCAACAAAAGGGGACTTTATTCCGGTGAGCTTGAAAAGCATTACAGCAGGTATGTATCCGAGAGAGGGATATTCCAAAAAGGGATTTCCATTTAGGCGGGGCACGACATAGTTTTTCTCTATGACCATCTCCCAGGCTATTCCGGCAACTCGCGATTCATCGTGTCTTGAAAATGTGCTGCCCGCAATGGAGCCAAACCCGACAGTCAAGGCAAAAAGCAACAAAAGAAAACGATTTAAATAAGATACATTGTCATCGGAATGGTTAATTGTGTCGGAGTCTGCGAAAATCTTTTCACCTGTCATTGCCACATTTTCCTTATGATAAGACATCCGGAACTGTGTTGTAATGCACACAACCACTTGTCGGTTTTAAGTGTAGCTTCAATAACGTCTGGGAAATTCAATAATTTATTTAAAATAAAGGTATTTTTTAGGCTTATATTTTTAACTCGGACATGGAATAATAGAATGATGGAATGATGATTTAAAAAAGATGACATTCCTCTATTTAATTCCCGTCAAGAAGAATTTTACAATAACCCAACTTTCCATTTTGCCATAACCCAATATTCCAGTGTTCCAATATTCCAATTGTGAGCGAAGCGAACTAAGTTCTATATATGACAAAATTAATTAATTTTAAAAGTTAAAAAAAATTAATTTTTTTATTATTGTTAATGTCATCGTTATCGTTTAAGAAAACAACAGTCACCATGACAGCAGGTGGAAAGCCTAATGCAGACATCGAAACCGTTTTATGCTGGCGATGTAAGCCCTGGTTATATATATCAAGGATGGATATAATAGATCGAAATTTTTCATTACTATCCAGTAGTTGGTGTCCATCGAGCAAAATTAAAAAATCATCAGATTATTCAGCCATATTAGTAAAAAAATGAAAAGCCATATTTTTTCCCCTTTTATGAACAAAAACAGCCAGGAAAATATACAATATGCTTTTTTAATTTTTGCATGCATAACTCTATGCTTTACAGGTATATTAAATTGCGATCTATGGGATTCCGACGAGCCAAGAGTCGCTGCCATATCTCTGGAGATGAGCCGAAACGGCAACTTCATTATACCTTATCTGGCCGGAGAACCGTTTATAGAAAAGCCGCCGCTGCATTTTGCCTTAGCGGCCGGGCTAACACGCATCCTTGGCACAACCATTGGAAATACCGGGGCTATCAGGCTGTTATCAGCGCTTATGGCCATGGGTACGCTGGCAGTGACATTTCTTCTTGCAAGACGCCTCGGTGGGATGACGCTTGCCCTGCCGGCAGCGATTATTCTGGCAACTATGCCCGGTTTTATCGATAACTTTCACCGAATTAGAGTTGACCCGTCCCTGGCCTTTTTTGTGGTCGCTGCGATCTGGTGTTTTGCCGAAGTATATGTTGCAGACCGACGATGGTACTGTCTTCCTGCCGGTTTATTTACGGCCGGGGCATTTCTTGTAAAGGGATTTATCGGCCCGGTGCTGATTGGCATGGGATGGTTGGGCCTGGCAATACCCTGGTTGATCAAAAGAATCCGGGGGGAGGGAAAACCACAGTTTTACGCGGGGGTTCATGGTTTCGGTGCCCTCCTGTTCATAATTTTAATAGGATCCTGGATGGCGCTCTTTCGGTTAAAAGGCGGAGCCGATCTGTGGAACACGTGGTTCTGGGAAAATCAGGTGGGAAGGCTTCTGGGTACATCACAGGGATTGGGCCACATGCACCCGGGAAAACCATATTACTATCTCATCGTCCTTGCCAAGTATGGAATGCCATGGCTCTTGGCTATCTCTCTTTGGGTATGGTCTTTTTTCAGAGACCTCTTCAAAAAACGCTCTGTCTCTACTACACGGGTGTTTCTTCTGGCCTGGGGTTTTGGAACCTTAGTGTTTCTTACCTTGTCGGTCACCAAACGTTCGATTTACCTAACACCGGCTTTGCCCGCATTTGCGATTATGGGAGCCGATGTTTTTAAAAAGTTTCTCCCCAAATGGTGTCGGGTGTTTTTTATTTGCTGGATCGGTTTATCTGTTTTAATTATTGCCGGACTGACCGGCTTTCCTATAGTATCCAGTCTCTTGGCCATAAAGATGCCGTCCCAAGCTGGCGCATTCATGGCGGTATTTTCCTGGAAGAACCTGGTCGCCGGAATAGGTTTGGCGCTATGCCTGTTTCTGGCCTTCCGGCCGGGCAGGATGTCCTTTTTTGGCCGTGTTGCTTTAGCAACAGCCATGGTATGGATTTCCATTTATATGGGACCGGTTAAAGCCATTGATCTGGAAAAGAGCATGCAAAAAACGGTCACCGAATTTTACGCACAAATTCCTGCCGAGCAAAGACCGAGAGTCGCGGGCCTGGATTTCAGTGAAACCATGCGTGCGTACTTTTATTATTATTGCGACTGGTCCGTACCCCAGATAAGGGACCCGGACCGAGTGCGGAAAATTATTGCCGGTATCGATTCGGAGTACGACAGCATTATTGTTAATGGCAGAAAATTAGATCAACTGGCGCAGCTAAAATCGCTTTACCGTATCATTGGCGAAAATTATCCCAGTAAAACTAACTGGAAACGAAAAATATATTGGATAACAGGAAGTTGAACCGGACAGGAACTCTTGACCATGCGCAGTGAATTTTTACCATTTTCGCGGCCGTCCATCAGCCGGCAAGAAATAGATGCGGTCATCGAGGTATTAACCTCCGGATGGATAACCACCGGAGAGAAAAGTGCCCAATTCGAGCAAAAGATTTGCGACTATACCGGCTGCGCCGGTGCTGTCGCCCTATGTTCAGCGACCGGCGGAATGCACCTGTTGCTCAAGGCCTTAGACATCGGACCGGGCGATGAGGTCATCACCCCGTCAATGACCTGGGTGTCCACAGTAAACCTGACCGTTCTGGCCGGAGCCACGCCCGTTTTCGTGGATATCGACAGAGAAACTCTGATGATGAGGGCCGAATCGCTGGAAGGGAAAATCACCCCGCGAACCCGGCTCATCATACCGGTTCACTTTGCCGGCGCCGCGGCAGACATGGATGTCATCCGCCAAACCGTATCCGCATATTCGGATCAGGACATCTTTATTGCCGAAGATGCCGCTCACGCTATCGGTACGGAATACAAGGGAAAACGGGTGGGCCGGCAGGGCACGTCTATTTTTTCCTTCCATCCCATTAAGAATATTACCACCGGCGAAGGCGGAATGTTCTGTTCGGATGATGAGAAGCTCATTAACCGGGTGCGACAATTAAAATTTCACGGCCTGGGTGTGGATGCTTATGATCGACAGACCCAGAGTCGGTCTCCCCAGGCGGAAGTACTGGAGCCCGGCTATAAATATAATATGACTGACATCTCAGCAGTACTGGGCTTGGGACAGTTGTCGCGACTTCAAGAATTCAATCGGAAACGCGCGGAATTGGCTTCACTATACCTGGAAAAGATATCCGGAATCCACGAAATATTACCCCTTGGCATTCCGTCCTATCAAATGAAACATTCCTGGCATCTGTTCATTGTCCGCCTGGATATCGAAAAAGCGGGAATGGATCGCGATGAATTTATGCAAGAATTAAAACGGAGAAATATCGGTACGGGAATTCATTTCCGCGCCGTCCATCTCCAAAAATATTACACCGAGGCCATGCAAACCCGTCGAGGAATGTTGCCCAATACCGAATGGAATTCGGACCGGATCGTATCGTTGCCTCTGTTTCCGGACATGACTGAAAAGGATATCGACTCGGTGATAGAAGCCATAAAGGAGGTTTTGAGCTAAACCATGACAACGGATATTTCTATTGTAATTCCGGTATTCAACGAAGAAGACAATCTTAAAGAGCTTCTGGATCGATGCCTCGATGCCTGTAACAAGATGGATAAGTCATTCGAAATCATCCTGGTTGATGACGGGAGCTCTGACCGGTCGGCGGAAATCATCGCCCGGACGGCCCGAGAAAATCCAGGAAAGGTAATCGGTGTATGTTTAAACCGTAATTACGGCCAACACGCGGCGGTAATGGCCGGATTTAAAGAGTCCAGGGGTGATATTGTTGTTACGCTTGATGCTGACCTGCAGAACCCGCCCGAGGAAATACCAAGGCTGGTCGAATGTGTGGACAAAGGTTGCGACGTGGTGGGAAGCGTACGAATGAATAGAAAGGATACCCTCTTTAGAAGGATAGCTTCTGCCATTATTAACAAAGCGGTACAGAAATCGACGGGTGTGATGATGCATGACTATGGCTGCATGTTACGGGCCTATCGCCGTCATATTGTTGATGCTATGCTGATGTGCAAGGAGCATAGCACGTTTATTCCGATTCTTGCCAATAGTTTTGCCCGTACCACCACAGAAATAGAAGTAAAACATGAAGCGCGCAGACAGGGGGAATCGAAATACAATTTTATGAAGCTCGTGATGCTGCAATTCGATCTGTTAACCAGTATGACAACCTTTCCACTTCGTCTTCTTAGTATACTTGGAGGAATTGTCTCTTTAGCAGGAATCGGTTTTGGTTTTTTCCTTTTAATCATGCGTGTCATTTACGGAGCCAAATGGGCGGCTGAAGGTGTTTTTACGCTTTTTGCGATATTATTTATTTTTGTAGGTGCTCAGTTTATCGGAATGGGACTGCTTGGGGAATATATAGGCAGAATTTACTATGATGTCAGAGCCCGTCCCCGTTACTTTGTGCAACGGGTTACCGGCAAAAGCAACTTTGAGTCAAAAAAAACTTACCCGGATAACCAGAACTCCGGCCGGTAAGTCTTTGACCGGAAAATCATTAAACGTCTCTGAAATTCTACAACTTCTCGAAATAACGAGTCTTTTAATGGTAATCTGTTTATGCCATCAGAATGGAATATTGGAATATTGGAATCAGGGCGGAAATAAAACCATTTTAATTGTAAAAAACTCCTTCAAACCCATCATTCCATTACTCCATCATTCCATTATTCCAATTAGGGCGAAGCCCCTAAGTTCAAATCATCCGCCATCAAGGCGCAGACACACAAAGGATAACAATGAAAGCGATCGTATTGGCATACCACAACATCGGTTGTATCGGAATTGAAGCACTGCTTAAAAACGGATATGAAATTGCGGCAGTTTTTACACATAATGACAACCCAAATGAAAATATCTGGTTTAACTCGGTGGCCGAACTTGCTTCAGGTCATGGAATTCCGGTTTTCGCGCCCGAAGACATAAATCATCCTTTATGGATACAAAAAATTATTGAATTAGATCCGGATATTCTTTTTTCATTTTACTACCGTAATATGGTCACTTCAGAAATCCTGGATATTCCTTCTTCAGGCTGTTTGAATCTGCACGGTTCTTTTTTGCCCAAATACCGCGGGCGATGCCCCATCAACTGGGTGCTGGTCAACGGGGAGACCGAAACCGGAATAACCCTTCATTACATGACTCCTCGGGCCGATGACGGCGATATTGTATGTCAGAAAAAGATTGCGATATCCGATACGGATAACGCACACACACTTCATGAAAAAGCCGCAAAGACTGCAACCGATGTATTAAACGAAATTCTACCGAAGTTACGGGAAGGAACGGCTCCCCGCATTCCTCAGGATCATTCTAAGGCTTCTTATTTTGGAGCCCGCAGTGCCAAGGACGGTGAAATCGACTGGAATCAAGATGCCGTTGCAATAAGGAATCTGGTGCGGGCGGTATCCCGGCCCTATCCCGGGGCTTCCAGCTATTTGGGTAACCGAAAATGTATATTCTGGTCCGTTAGCGCGGCAAAAGGAAACAGCGAAAGGCCGGGTACTATTCTTTCTAAGGTTCCGTTAGTGATTGCCTGCGGCAAAGGAGCCATACAGGTTGATTTTGGCCAGTTCGAAGGTGGGATATTCATGAGCGGCTTACAGCTTGCTGAAGAAATGCACCTTGTTGCGGGCATGAAATTTGGCAAACATAAAGGGAGCCGGGTTGAAACGGCAAGAAAAAAACAGGTGCTTATCCTTGGGGTTGACGGATTCATAGGCAACCATCTTACTGAACGGCTTTTAGATAGTGGAAAATATGAAGTTCACGGTATGGACTTAGGGGCACATTCCATTCAGCGTTTCGTGGGCGTTCCGGGGTTCCATTTTTCCGAAGGGGATATTTCCATCCATCGTGAATGGATAGAATATCATGTAAGAAAGTGCGATATAGTTCTTCCTCTTGTTGCCATTGCAACACCTGTTGAATACATCCGTAACCCTTTGAAGGTATTCGAACTCGATTTTGAAGAAAACCTCCACATTGTCCGCTACTGTGTCAAATACGGCAAAAGAATACTGTTCCCTTCTACCTCGGAAGTATATGGAATGTGCCATGATCCGAAATTCAATGAAGAAAACTCTCAATTAGTATTGGGACCCATCCGAAACCAGCGCTGGATTTATTCCTGCTGCAAGCAATTACTTGACAGGGTCATCTGGGCCTACGGCGCAAAAGAGGGTTTGCAGTTTACTCTGTTCAGGCCTTTTAACTGGATCGGCCCACGGCTTGACAGCCTGGCATCCGCCCGCATCGGTAGTTCTCGTGCTATTACCCAGTTGATTTTAAATCTTACCGATGGGACTCCGATCCAGCTCGTTGACGGCGGCAGCCAAAAACGATGTTTTACTGATGTAAAAGATGGTGTTGAATGTCTGTACAGGATTATTGAAAACCCGAACGGTTGTTGCGACGGCAAGATTATCAACATCGGAAATCCAGACAATGAAGCGAGCATCAAGGACCTGGCCGACATGCTAGTGGAAAAATTTCATCAACATCCTTTGTGCAAAGAATTCCCTCCCTTTGCAGGTATCAGCAAGGTGGAAAGCAAAACTTTTTACGGGTCAGGTTATGAGGATGTAAAACACAGAAAACCTTGTATCGATAATGCCCGACGTCTTTTAAACTGGGAACCCAAGATTAATATCGAGCAATCGGTTGAAGAAACCCTTGATTTCTTTCTAAAAGAAGCGATCCGGACGGGAGAATGCGGCACCACCCGACCCTGTGACGTGTAGTTAAAACGATGATCAAAAATTTGGCAAAGCAATATCTTAAACTCGATTCCCGGAACCCGGATAAACCGGAAAAAAACAAATTACAAACAAATCGCAATAGCCGAAATTCAAAATTCGAAACCTTATGATCTTGAAGAAAGTAAACGAATTGAAAAAGATATCTTCATCAATACCGGAAAAATCGAAATAGTTTAGGTCATTGGTATTTGGAATTTGAGATTTGTTTGTAATTTGATGCTTGTGATTTGGGATTTATTTGTAATTTGGTGCTTGGAATTTATGAAGACAGGTTTACGTATTGACGTTGACACATTCAGGGGCACCAAAATTGGTGTGCCGAATTTGTGCAGGATTCTTGCCGGTTACTCTATACGAGCATCATTCTTTTTTTCCGTTGGTCCGGATAATATGGGGCGTCACCTGTGGCGTCTGCTGCGCCCCTCTTTTTTTAAAAAAATGCTGCGCTCAAAAGCGGCAAGCTTGTATGGCTGGGATATTCTGCTTAAAGGGACTTTTCTTCCGGGGCCGGTTATCGGAAAAAGACTGGCCGATATAATACGTTCTGCCGCGAACCAGGGTCACGAAATCGGTTTGCACGCCTGGGATCATCACGCCTGGCAGGTCCACATCGACAGGATGGATCAGCAGTCCATAAGGCATCACCTTCGCAAAGGGGTTGATCAGCTTGCACCTATTCTCGGCAAGATTCCGGTTTGCTCGGCTTCCCCAGCATGGAAATGTAATAATCTTGTACTAATGGAAAAACAGAAATTCCCTTTTTTTTATAACAGTGATTGCAGGGGCGAAAGTATTTTTCTCCCATTGGTTGATGGGAAGAAACTCTCGCAACCCCAGATTCCCGTGACATTGCCTACCTATGATGAAGTAATCGGAAGAAAAGGAGTGTCGGATAGTAATTACAATGAATATATATTGTCGCTGATGAAACCGGAGAAATTGAATGTCCTGACTATTCATGCAGAAGTCGAGGGGATATTCTGTGCCGAAATGTTCGAACACTTTTTAAAGACAGCCCTGTCAAGAAAAATATCCTTTATCCCTCTGGGAACATTTCTACAGGAACAAATACCCACAGACTATGCTACCCTTGTGCCTGGAAAGATTCGCGGCCGAGAAGGATGGGTTGCATACCAGACACAAGATAATACTTGATAAAATTCTGTATTAGATTTAAAATTGATGGCTTCGTAGAAAGTCTTTTGCGAGTGACTTTGACCATTTTGAGAAAATTCAAAGGTCCGTTTCTCAACTAAACGACATTTGCTACAGGCTCGGTATGGATACAATATCAGTGGGAAATCTCTGTGGATTTACAATTTAAGAAAAAGGTTGATTTTAAGATAGAATACGGAGATGTGAATGCCATAGCCGGTTTGCTCAAAAAAATCGCAACCAGGCAGGGCATTGGTAATATTCTGGCTCGGGGATTAGACATGCGGCCCAGATCTGGAACATGGAAGACATGGCTGTGCATGTTAAAGGACTTGAACTGCCCGGTTATGATCCCAGAGTTCTTAAGGGATGCGGGCTTGCCTTTGCCACCGCCGACAGTGGCGCATGCCATTTAAGGGCGCCGTTCCATAATCCTGAGATAAAAGGCGTGATCGCCCCGGAGATTATCAAAAGGAAAGCCGAAAATAAAATTTTAGAAAAAATTCTTTCTCAGAAAAAACCGTTGTGTCCCCACTACGGTAAGGAAATGAACATATGGGAGGTTCCCCCTTTTTCCTTCTGTGACGATCTCGGCTTGGGTAAAATTTTCACGTTGACTTGGGGCGTCCATACTTCTCGCCGTTGTGGGCAGCTTGTCAGCTGTCCAATTCTGCTATCCTGCAGAATTGCCCTTGGCCTTGAACGAAATTGAGCATTTTTCAAGGTCTCAATGGTGCTGAAAAAAGGCTTGATACTCAATGAGCACAACACACACTAAAACTTATAATTCATATCATTTTGGATCACCATCAAATATAGCCGACCAGCAACTGAAACAACTCATTAGATTCTTTAATTTACCAAAAAATAGCGTTAATTCAGCCCTCGGCGGAAGAACCTCCATTACAGTTACACAGCTTAACGGCATAGGATCTGTAGTTATTAAATATTATAGACGGGGAGGAGTCATTCGATATCTGATCAAAAAACGGTATCTTAAATGTGGAAAAACGCGTTGCCAGATTGAATATGAACTGTTGCAGAAGGTCAGAAGTTTAGGCATAAATGCCCCTGAGCCGGTTGCCTTTGCTTATAGAGGCCGCCTGTTCTATCAATGTTGGCTGGTAACCCGAGAGATCCAAGATCATCAAACACTTGTCCAAATAAGTCGTTCAAATGAAGAACAGGCCCGTATGGCAATGAAAGCAGTCGTCAAGCAAGTTTCAATGCTCATAAAAAATAAAATTTTACATGCCGATTTACATCCCGGCAATGTAATAGTGGACAATCAAAACCAAGTTTACATTCTTGATTTTGACAAGGGGTGTGTTTTTCACGGAGATAAAAATGCGCTGAGAACTCGATACCTGCGTCGCTGGAATCGGGCAATACAAAAGCATGGGCTACCGGAGATGCTTAGTGAAGTTAATGCGTTAAACTCTCTTTAACCATTACAAATAGAAATGGTTTGGGTTATTGGTATTTGGAATTTACGATTTGTTTGGAATTTGATGCTTGAGATTTGGGATTTCAAAAAATTCTTAAATGTTTATTAGTTCCGTTATGGATACACCCACTTTTAAAATATTCTCTTCAGCACCATCAATCCTCATCATTCTGATGGGGTCTATAGGAGATGTGGCGCGAGGTCTGTGCCTGGTGTCACATATTAAAAACAATCTGCCGGGAAGCAGGGTAACATGGCTTGTAGAGCCAACGTGCTCGGAAGTGGTCTGTCTACACCCACGCATTGACAAAATGATCGTTTTTAACAGACCCAGACATATGTTAGGAATACGAGATCTGTATAAAGACTTATCCCGAGAACACTTCGACATCACTCTGGATCTTCAGCGTCACTTAAAGAGCGGCTTTTTCTCGTTTCTTTCCGGAGCGAAAAGACGAATCGGCTTTAATCGCCGTAATTCAGGGGAATTTAACTGGATCTTTAATAACGAATACATCCCCTATGTCAGCGATGAGCTTGAGTTGCCCAAATTGCATCATTATCTTAAATTTACAGAATACCTGGGGTTATCTGAGCCCGCATCCTTGGACTTCGGTTTTTCCTGCCTTGATGAAAAATCTAATCTGCCGGATATTGTTGCTAAAATAAGTAAACCCTTTATCGCTGTTGTAATGGGATCATCCTGGGAATCTAAAGACTGGTTCTTTGAAGGATACTATCGACTGGTAAAAAATATTCTTTCTTCAATGAAAGAGGCGGTTGTACTGCTTGGTGACGGCTCACAAGTATCATCTGCAACAAAACTGTGCCAAAAAGTTGGCTCACATGAATTAATCAATCTTGTGGGAAAAACGTCGATTCCTGAACTTGTGGCCGTGCTTAAAGCCGCTGCTGCCGGTTTAGGACCGGATTCGGGGCCGGGTCATTTGGCAGCAGCGGTGGGAACTCCCTATGTGTCTCTTTTCGGTCCAACACCTCCGAAACGGGCAGCGCCTTATAAATGTGAACACCTTGTCGTTCAATCCGGGGTAAGCTGTGTTTCCTGTTATAAAAAGAAATGCCCTGACCTCGACAGATTATGTATGCAGCGTATCAGCGTTGAATCGGTCCAGGAAAAACTTTCTATAGCACTTGGAACTGTTGGTGACTAACCATCTGTCTTCCCTTTTGGCTGTCGATCTCCTATTTCCAATCGCAGCATAAGATACAAAACAAAAAGCCAAATAAAAACTTAGGGCTCTTCGCCCCAATTGGAATAATGGAATGATGGAGTAATGGAATGATGGGTTTGAAGGAGTTTTTTACAATTAAAATGGTTTATTTCCGCCCTTGCTCCCAATATTCCAGCATTTCAATATTCCATTCTTCCATTTTGATGGCATAAACAGGTTGCTATTGATAAACTGGTATTTTCGATAAGTTGTAGAATTTTCGAGACGTTTATATTAGCCTGTATTTCTCTTTATAAGTCCTTGGAGCCGACTTTTAATGAAGGATTTAAAAGCAATATCGTTTTCTCCAAAGGAAATCTCTATCCCGATGATAACCAAGGTGATGGGCCATTTTATTTTATGAGCAATCCGGACATAATCTTTTTCTGTGGTAAAAATAAATTCTGCCGATAGATCCGTTGCTGATTTCACAATTTCATCAAGTTCTCTATCCGAATACGGGTGATGGTCCGGAAATCCTGAAAAATCTTCTATTTTACATTTAAAACTCTCAATTGTTCGGCGAAAATCATCATTGCTTGCTATCCCGGAAAAAGCAAAGACCCTCTTATTTCTAAAGATATCAAAATCGTACTTGGATGAAATAGTTGGCAGATCTCGTGATTGGGAACGGTTTCCGGTAACAATTTTATAAATATATGGGGTATGAAATGAATGAAAAATCGGCGTTCTCGGAAAATGTTTTTTTATTTGATCCAAAGACGCCGGCTTCTCGATATTCGATCGGGTTAAAATCACAACGTCTCCCCGCGACAACGCAGAAGCGGTTTCTCTTAGGGTGCCCCTAGGGAAAAGATAAGTATTGCCCAACGGGTTATTACTGTCTAAAAGCACCAGGTCTAAATCTCGATGGAGCTTTAAATGTTGAAATGCATCATCAAGCAGTAAAACATCCGGTTTAAATTCCTGTATCGCCAATATTCCGGCCTTAAAACGGTCTTTCCCAACAATAACAGGAACCGTTTTTAGTCTCTGGGCAACCATAAATGGCTCATCGCCTGCTGTATCCGGCCCCATACAAATTTTACGCCCGTCACATACCACGCCACCAATTTTCTCTGCTTGGCCTTTATATCCCCTGCTGATAATTGCAACACCATACCCGAGATGCTTAATTAGCTCCGCGACATAAATCGTCATAGGTGTTTTCCCCGACCCGCCAACCGTAAGGTTACCAATGGAAATAACCGGGCAAGGTAGTCTTTTTGACTGCAACAGACCTTTTTTGTAAAAAGTTTCCCTCAGCTTAACCGAACCGCCATAAGCAATTGATATTGCGAAGAGAAAGGATTCGAGGAACAGGGACCTGCTTTCGCCCCTATTAGTCATAATCGTTTCGACTTTTTTCTTAACGTTTTCCAGAGTCGCCATTAATTTATCTCTATCTAACCCGAACACAAAAATTACCCTTTCATTGCCCGTAAAGAGCAAAACAACCGGCAACAAACTATATTAAGATGTTACTTTTCTATCACATATAATGTCTCCTATCAAGGAGGTATAAAACCAAAATCCGCCGCCTAATTTTTAATCAAGTCGTTTTATGCTACACAGAGTTTTTTTGAATAAACCAATAGAAAAGAAGGTAAAATCCTTGGTGGCAATCCCTCCAAAATAGCGCTTGACTTTAGTTACGGCTAAAAGTAACGTTTTATTGGAGTGGGTTTCAATTATTATATAATGCCAGTACGAAAAACAAAGGAGAATAAAATCAATGCCAACGTCTTTGGGGTTGCAAAAATTCTTTGACGATATTCGATACCACAGGGAACGCTTCCGTCAATTCATCGGAATCTGTTTAGTCATCCTTTTCAGTGTTGCAGGTAAACCTGAGAAACTCCTGTTCTCTGCCGGTTCTGTGCTGGTTATCCTGGGTGTTGCATCACGAATGTGGGCATCGGGGCATATTAAAAAGAACAAGGCCCTTGCTACCGACGGTCCTTACTCCTATGTCAGACACCCCCTCTATGTGGGCAACCTTACTTTAGGATTTGGTTTTGCTCTTGCCTCTAGCCTATGGTGGAGCCTTCCCCTCTTTATATTGATGGTGCTTCTCTTTTACCCTCATGCCATCCGCCGTGAGGATGAAAAACTTAATCGTATGTTTAAAGAGAATTGGGAGCAATGGCGCAAAGAGACGCGAGCGCTTATTCCTCGCTTTACCCCCTACCAACCGCGACAACGCGGCGGCTGGTCATTCATGCAAAGCTTGCGGCAAAACGGTGAGCCCGTTATCGCCTTGTTTTTACTGTTTTTGCTTTACATCCTTTCCATGGGGCTCCAATGAGCCCACAATTACACCGATGATCAGAGAAATAGAAAACATTACTGAAAGCGAACTCCTTCAGTGGATCAGGTTGGGCGTCAAAACTGAGACGAACATTCTTAGCCACGGCTATCAGGGCTGTATCTACCTGTACGAATCCAAAGGCCAGCGTCTAGTCCTCAAGGCGCCTATAGGGTGGGGGTTAGGCAGATTCATCCGCACAGCGATGCTGCGTAGGGAATACAAAATCTACTCAAGGCTATCTGAAATACAGAATATACCTCGCTGTTACGGTCTCATAGATGGTCGCTATCTAGTGCTTGAATATATTGTCGGCATTCCAATAAAAAGTGCTCAACTTACAAATCGAAGTGAGTTTTTTGAAGATCTCTTGAATTTGATCAAAGAGCTGCACAAAACTGGAGTCGCACATACAGACCTTAAGAAAAAAGACAACCTTCTCGTTGTAAAAGGGAAGATGCCTTATATAATAGACTTTGGTGCTGCTGTTATCAGGAAGTCGGGTTTTGCGCCTTTAAACCACTGTCTGTATAATATTGCAAGTAAATTTGATTTCAATGCCTGGGTGAAGTTGAAATATGACGGATATAAAAACGTGTCTGAAAAGGATAGAGAATACTACAACCGGACAGTCGTTGAAAAGATATCATGCTGGATCAAGGATATTTATTTGATACTGAAAAAATTATTGGTGTTGAACCGTTAGGGTTTACTCAGCATTCAGCAAAGCAAGCAGACCGAAACATAATAAAATAAAATTTGCAATCCATGCGGCAACAAAAGGAGTAAGCATCTCTCCATATCCAAGCGACAGGCAAAAGCTATAAAAAACCCAGTAAATAAAGACTATTCCGATACCGTAACATATACTAACGGACAGACTTTCCTTTCTCTTATCTCGACCCCCAACGCCTGTCCCCACCAAGCACATGATGAAACAGACAAAAGGCAATGAGAGCTTAGCATACAGGTCTACTTTGTAGACAGAAGCATCGTATCCTTCGTTTTCAATATTCTTGATATACTCTGATAGCTCCAACAGATTCATTTCCTCCGACTTTTTAACCACCCTCTTTATATCCTCTGGCAAAAAATGGAACGGTTCCTCCCGCTCTTCATGGAATGCAACACGGTGGTTGTTGTTTTTTTTATCAAATTTTTGCTCAATAATTTCATAGAAAATCCATCGTCCTTTTTCGAAGACACCTTTTTTTGCGTCAATCCTTCGGGTTAATCTGAATTCATCATCGAAAAAATTAAGAGTGACCCCCAAAATAGTACTGTTTACAGGATTATAATATGTAATGTAGTATATGGCATGGTTATCCTTAATCCATATATTCTTTCCCTTAGATACAACAGAAGATCTTTTCTTAACCTCTAAATTCCAGATCCTGTTGACCTTGCTTATTGTAATCGGCACAATCAACTCTGATAATAAAAAAATGAGAATGCTTAAGAATAGTCCAATTGATACAACTGGCTTTAAAAGGTAATAGATACTTACACCGCTGCTTTTTAACGCGATGATCTCATTGTTCTTATTCATCAAGCCGAAAACAACAAGAATAGCCAGAAGAATGCCGACCGGCGCGAATTGTGCAACTATCGACGGTATCTTGAGATAAAAAAACCTTATAATTTTTGAAAATGGAAGGCCGGCTTCCATAAAATTATCTATTTTTTCAAAAAAATCGACCGCCAAATATATGCTGACCACAGTTGCAAGAAGAATACAAAAGTATTTTAATATCTCCTTTGTCACATATTTTTCGATTAAGTACATACCCCTAACAATTCGAAAATTTGGAATTTAGAAATCGGATGAAAATTTACTTAAAATGCCGCACCCCTCATTTTCTTTACTCTTCTATACGTTAAGCCCCTTCATATCCGGCCAATCGAGATTTAATCATTTTTATCAGATTCGCAATAGCATTGACCCTCAATTGACGGTCATTGGCCGTTTTAACCAGAAGATACAGGCCTAAACCGCCCAGTACAATATTTGGAACCCACATTCCCATGATCGGAGGATAAGCGCCTGTTTCACCAAAAACCAACCCTGCAGATAACAACATGTAATAAATCAAAAAGAAAATGAGGCCCAGCACCAGCCCAAAGGATCTTTTTGCAGATTTGGACTGTATACCTAATGGAACAGCCAGAAGTCCGAGGGCAAAACATGCAACTGGAATTGAAAACTTCTTATACAACTCCATTAACGCGTTATAATAATTAGCATCCTTTATAGTGCTATTATTCAAATATTGCCGCAATTCAGCAAGACCCATCTCCTTTCTGTGTTTAGTCCCTCGTTTCAATCTTGAAGCCGCATTTTTAATATCAAGGCGCACCTCGTAAGTTTCAAAATCAATGGAATTGGCCAGCCTATTCTTTAGATTAACTTGATATATGACGCCATTGTAAAGCAATAAATTATAAATGTGTTTGTCGGGTTCGCTGAAAAGCTTTCCCTTTGGTGCAACAACAGTGCTGACAATGTTTTGGGTCCTTTTATCTTCGATAAAAATATCCTGAAGTTCTTTGTTCTTAGGATTTATTTTGTTTACATAAAGCATAACGTCTTCAAAACTGTCATTGAATGTTCTATCTTTGAGTCCTATTTCGAGATTGGAAGAAACAACGCGGTACGTCAATTCTTTGACCGATAGTCTTCCCCACGGCATTCCATAAGCTGTCATAAAAAATGTAAGCAAGCACCCTATTAGGCAAAATAAAACCACAGGCGGAAGTAACCCGTATATGCTCATGCCGCTGGTTTTTAATGCAACAATCTCATTATCACCGGATAATCGCAGGAAGGTAAGTAGAACCGCCATCATGATCGACATGGGTATAACAAAAGTGAGGAAATAAGGAGTGGAATACACAAATATTAGCAAGACGGTAAACACACCAACGCTGTAATTAATAACCATGTCGGCAATTTTAAGCATCTCAGCCATCAAAAATACAAAAGTAAAAAACATCAGATTGATGACAAAAGGAGGAATCATCTCTTTGAACACATATCTATATATAATGGAGTTGATTTTCATAAAAATTTTGGGATTTTTTTTGCGATAATGAGATGTTACATAAGCATACCAATGGACATGGCGAGATTTTTTTTCAAAATTGCGATTTAAATCATATGGAACAAGGCTTGCCGGCATGCTTTTTTGCGCTGAATTTTGATACCGCTTTTTCTGAATTGCCAGTGTTATATTGCATCTGGTAAAGCTTGTTAAATTCCCCCTTAAGTGCAATTAACTCATCATGTTTTCCCTCTTCCACAACTCGTCCGTTTACAATAACAATGATCCGGTGAGCATAGCTGATGGTAGATAGTCTGTGGGCAATGACAAATGTTGTTCGCCCTTTCATCAGATTCTCAAGGGCCTTTTGAACAAGCATCTCGGATTCTGTATCCAGTGAGGAGGTTGCTTCATCAAGGATTAATATGGGAGCATCTTTCAGCAAAGCCCGGGCAATACAGATACGCTGCTTTTCTCCACCTGACAGCCGTCCGCCCAGTTCCCCGATGGTCGTATCAAATTTGTCCGGAAAACTTTGTATAAAATCATACGCATATGCAGCCTTTGCAGCGCGCTCAATTTCATCGTTAGATGCATTCTGGTTGCCATAAGCGATATTATTTCTGATAGTATCGTTGAAAAGGATTGGATCCTGAGTAACAATTGCAATCTGCTCACGGAGTGACGATATGGAACAATCCCGGATGTCCGTTCCGTCAATCAGGATAGCTCCTTTGCTGATGTCATAAAATCTCGGTATCAAATTAACAAGTGATGTCTTGCCGCCCCCGCTCATACCTACCAGAGCCAGAATCTCTCCAGCTTTGGCATCGATGTTAATATCTTTTAAAACCATCTCTTTTTCATATTTGAAAAAGACGTTTTTAAATGTAACACTGTGAGGTCCCGGTTTTATTATAACAGGGTTCTTTTGTTCTCTGACTTCCGATTCCCTCTCAATGATATCAAAAACCCTGTCAGTAGCGGCAAGACCCTGTTGAATGGCATTATTAAGCTTACTTAAATTTTTAATCGGCGCATACAACAATAAAACAGCAGCAAGAAAGGAAATAAAGGTTCCCGTTGTATAATCTCCCGCAATTACTTTTGATCCTCCATACCAGATGATTACGGCAGCCCCAACACCTCCCAAGAATAAATTGATGGGGCTCGATATCACTCTGGCCTTAACTTCCTTCATCTCAAGCCTTAAAAGCCTACGTGTCTTTTCAAAAAAACGCTTTTTTTCATAGGGCTCCATTCCGAAAGCCTTTACAATTTTGTTGCCTGCAAAGGTTTCGTGCAGAAAAGAACTCATATCAGCCATGGCTTCCTGGCACCCTGTACTTACCCTGCGTACCTTCCTCCCAAATATTACAATAGGAAAAATGGAAATAGGCAGGACGATAAATGCAATAAGTGCCAGTTCCCATATCTGGTAAAAAATGACCAAAGTCAGGCCCACTATGGTAAAACAGTCCCTGAGTGATCCTGTAACAGCAATAGAAACCATTGCTTTAATAATATTAACATCATTGGTAACACGCGACATTAAAACGCCAGTCTTTTCTTCCTGAAAAAAAGAAAGGGAAAGATCTTGAATTCGGTTGTATAGAATATTTCTAAGACGCCGTATGATGTTTTGCCCAACATAGCTCATTAAATATTCCTGCCCGTACATTGCGACGCTGCGGAAAAAATATACGATGATTATTGCTGCGGGAATTAGTTTTAACATCCTGACATCTTTATTAATAAACACATCATCAATTACTGGTTTTAACAAATACGCCGCGGCTGCTGTTCCCGCAGACATAATCAGCATGCACCCCATTGCCATAAACAGGATAAGCCAGCTGTCTTTAACCATGCCTATTAAACGTCTATGCCTGTCTTTTATTTTTATCATTGGGTTTCGGTTATTCCAGCATATTCAAAGCAATATCGGCAACACGCTTTGACGCACCCGGGCCGCCGAGTACATCTTTTACTTGGAGCAATTCGAGTCTTAACTTTTCAAGGCCGGGAGCATCACTTAACATATTGAAGACCGTGTCTGCTATCCGGATAGGAGATGCTTGGTCCTGAACCAATTCGGGAACAATCTTTTTGCCGGTAATGAGGTTGACCAGGCCGATATGTTTGACCTGTATCATTGCTCTTCCAAGCCAGTAGCTTATGGGAGATACTTTGTAAATAATTACCATGGGTGTTCCGGAAATTGCGGATTCAAGAGTAACCGTGCCAGATGCGGCAATAACAACGTTGCTTTTTTCAAAGATTTTTCTGACATGGCCGGATACGATCTCAAGCTCGGCAACCCCCTTGTGTTTGTTAACGATTTCTTCCACGGTTTTTCTTTTCACATCAGGGGCAAGTGAAACCATGAATTTTACGTTCTTCATCCTTTTGAATAAAATTTGGGCAGCACCAAGCATTATGGGAAGGTGTCTATCAATTTCCCGATCGCGGGATCCCGGGAAAAGACCTATGACAGAAATATCATTTTCAGGCTTTTGAAAAGTTTTTGTTCCATAATCAAGGTTCGTATCAAGTAAAGGATGCCCAACAAATGTTACCGGAATTTTATGTTTTTTATAGAAGTCTTCTTCAAAAGGCAGGATAACCGCCACATGATCTACAAGCTTTCCGATCTTCTTGACACGGCCGGGTCTCCAGGCCCAAATCTGAGGGCTGATATAATAAAGTACTGGTGTTCCAAGTTTTTTGGCGAAGGATGCCAGATGAAGATTAAAATCCGGGAAATCTATAAGAATCAGAAGATCGGGACGCAGTGTATTAAGGGCCTTTTTGGCAACGCTCAGGCCTTTTAGAATATTTGGCATTTTTGAAAAAACCTCGATTATTCCCACAACGGCAAGCTCAGAAGCATCCATCAATATTTTGACTCCGGCTTCCTTAAGTGCCCGGCCGCCTATACCGCAGAAAAACAGCCCTTTGTTCCTTTTTCGCATGGCGCTGACAAGTTTTGACCCGTGTAGATCACCGGAAGTTTCACCGGCAATAATCATGACACATTTTTGATCTGAAGACCCATCCATAGATTTCTAACGCAAAAACCGTTGAACGTTATCCTTGATCTGATCCATAATATCCAAGGCAACCTCCAGAGCATCACGCCCCATTTGAGCAGTTACTTCAGGAGATTCACGCATTGCAACCGCTTTTACAAAGGATTTTAATTCATTCTCCAGTGCGTCACCGGCTTCAAAGCTAACCTGTTTGATATCCATGCCCGGTATAAGACTACATTCAGCTTCGCTATCCTTCTGGATAATGACAATTCCCTTGTTAGAAAAATCGACAGAAACATAGGCATCTTTTTGAAACAGCCTGATTTTTCTTTCATTTTTGGTCGATATTCGACTGGCTGTCACGTTTGCCACGCATCCGCTTTTAAATTCAAGACGTGCGTTTGCGATATCGACATGCTCGGATATTACAGGAACTCCTGAAGCTCGGATATCGCTAATTTCCGACCCGACAAGGCTCAAAATAAGATCAATATCATGGATCATAAGGTCGAGCACGACACTCACATCGGTACAGCGCCCCGTAAAAATACTCAACCGGTGTGATTCTATGAACATCGGTTTTTTAACAATATCCTGCAGAGCAACGCTAACCGGATTAAATCGTTCGAGATGCCCGACTTGGATGATAAGACCCCGTGATTCTGCAAACCGAATCAGTTCATCCGCCTCTTCGGTCGTCTCTGTCATAGGTTTTTCAATCAGGATATCGATATTATTTTGTAAAAAATCCTTGGCAACTTCAAAATGAGCCGGTGTCGGAACAGCGATACTAACAGCGTCTACTTTCCCAAAAAGGTCCTTATGATTAAGATATGCCCTTGTATTAAACTTTTGGGCAACATCTTCGGCTTGGGATTTATCGATATCAACAACGCCGGCAAGTTCGACTTCATTCATTTGGCTGTATTTTTCAGCGTGAAATTTTCCAAGATAGCCGACACCGACAACACCAACACGCAATTTTTTCATGGCTTTACTTTTCCATCGCAACAATAGTTATTCCGAACTCGTCCGCCAGATTGATCATCTCCTGACGGTCAAAAACAATCGCCTTTCCGGCTTCAACTACCAGTACCTTTGCTCCTGCTTCCTCCATGGTTTTAATTGTCTGCGCACCAACAGCAGGAATATCGAATCTTATGTCCTGGTTTGGCTTGCAAACCTTAACAACTACCGCATCACCTCTGCCCAGCTTGCCACCCCGCATTATCGTGGCATCTGTTCCATCTATAGCCTCCACTGCCAAAACAGATCCGCCGCCGACCACCACACACTGGCCAATATCAAGACGCCCGATCTCTTTCGCCATTTTCCAACCCAGTTCGATATCCTTTTTTTCGGATCGTGACGGTTTCTGTTTTGTCCAGCAGCCCGGCTGCGCCAGAAGGTCCGGGAGTAAAAATGTCGAGGCCTGTACCTCTACCCCCTCTTTTTCAAGGACCCTTGCAAATCTCCTGAGCAGCCCGTCGTCATGAGTATCCCGCATGCCCGCAATGAGCGAAATTGCTTTGGTGTCAGGCCTCACATCTGAAAACATCCTTGTCTTTGTTATTCCACCAATGAGAACAGCCTGGCTGATATGGTTTTTTTTAAAAAACTTGAGAATACGCTTGATCTGCCCAATATGAATCCATTCAATTGCATCAACATGATCTTTCAGTCCGGGATCTGTCTCATTATTATGAGCAACCGCATAAACAGCAAACCCCTTGGCTTTTGCAGCTTTTGAAAAAATGATGGGGAACTGTCCATTCCCGGCGATAAGTCCTATCCGCATGGCAGTATTCTCGAAACTCCTGACACGAAGGAATGTTAACAATACCAATTTGAAAAAATATTGAGTATGGTTTATCTGGAAGAAACCGTTAACGTCTTTTGCGAAAGAGATTAAAGATATTCGATGGTGCTACCTTGGTTCTACCTTGTTATTCCCCGTTGAGAAGATTTAATAAACTTGATCAGATTAACCACCTCGGGGACCTGATCCACCTCCGCCTTAACCCTTTCAATGGCTTCGTTCAGTGTCAGCCCGATACGAAAAAGAATCCGGTACGTTTTTTTTAACAAAGATAACGTATCTTGTGAAAACCCCTGTCGTTTCAGTCCTACACTGTTTAATCCGTACAGTTTTGCCCGGTCTCCCGCTGCGATTACATATGGCGGGATGTCTTTAACCACAGCCGATTTTCCACCAATATATGCGTAATTTCCAACTCTTACAAATTGATGAATTGCCACCAGCCCGCCGATGGTTACAAAGTCTCCGATGCTGATATGACCCGCCAATGTTGCATTATTTGCAAGGAGAACTCTCCGTCCGGTTTTGCAGTCATGGGCGATATGGGCATAAGCCATCAGGAAATTCTCTTCTCCAATTTCAGTAATACCTCCGCCAAATCCCGTTCCTCTATTAATTGTAACAAACTCGCGCACAACCGTACCGCGCCCGATCTTAAGGAATGTTTTTTCGCCTTGAAATTTTATTGCCTGGGGAACGGCACCGATGGAAGCATACTGAAAGATATGGCAATCCGAACCGATAGTAACATACGGCTGAATAACAACATGTGGACCGATGATCGTTCCGGATCCAATCTGAACATCTGCTTCGATAATCGAATGCGGACCGATTTCAACATTAGAATCTATATCGGCCTTCGGGTCGATAACTGCTGTAGGATGTATCATTACTCTCCTCCAAAAGTTGCCATAAGTTGAGCCTCAGCCACGATTTTCTCATCAACATATGCGATTCCGGCCATCTTGAACACCTTGCCCCGTCGTTTAAGAAATTTCATTTCAAACACAAGCTGATCACCGGGGATAACGGGTTTGCGGAATTTTACCCTGTCCATACCCATAAAAAATATGAGGGAACCGTTTTCTTCCCGGGACATGGACTCAGCAGCCAGAACAGCACCGGCCTGCCCCATGGCTTCGATGATAAGTACGCCGGGCATAATTGGATTTCCCGGAAAATGTCCCTGGAAAAAGGGCTCGTTGATAGTGACGTTTTTGAGAGCAACAACTTTCTCACCCGGCACAAGTTCAAGTATTCGATCGATCATAATGAACGGATACCGGTGAGGCAGCGACTTCATAATTTCCAGAATATCAATAGGTTTATTCATTTCCCAACGCTCCTTACGTTACTCCAACGTTTCCTCAATTTTATTTAATCTTTTCTCGATCTTGGAAACCTTTTTTATAAACTCGGGAAGCTTTGGCAGAACATTTTGGACCCTTAGCCATAATTTATGGGGCATCGCGACTACTCCCGATACGACCTGACCTTCGGGCACCGATTTGGCAACGCCTGCTTTCGGACCGACAATGGCATTGTCACCGACGTTCAGATGGCCCGCAATTCCGGCCTGACCTGCCAAAATAGCATTTTTCCCAATGGTTACACTTCCTGAAATACCGACTTGGGCAACCAGAATAGTGTTTTCACCTACGGTCACATTGTGCGCAATTTGAACCAGATTGTCGGTCTTGACACCACGACATATCCGGGTTTTTCCAAAGGTCGCCCTGTCGATGGTGTTCCCGGCACCAATTTCAACGTCGTCATCGATCTGAACAATACCGGTATGGGGTATCTTGTAATACTTTCTACCCTCCGGAGAAAAACCGAAACCATCACTCCCGATCACCGTACCGGCATGAATTGTCACTCGATTTCCGATTATGCAACGCTCAAGGATTGTCACATTGGGGTATATCAGAACATCATCTCCCATGGAAACGTTGTCTCCGATCACGACATTGGGATGGACAAACACACGATTGCCCAGGGAAACATTGTCTCCGATCACGACAAAAGGAGCGATGAACACATCTTTTCCGCAGTTGAACTTTTTGCCGATATATGCACTTGAGCTTATGCCGGGCTCGGGTTTTGAAGCAGGATAAAAAAGATTCAAAACCTTGATAAAAGAAAGCTTTGGATTATCCACCTTCACAAGGTTTTTTGTGGCGGTTTGAAAATCCCGGGGGACAATAACGGCTCCGGCACTGGTTTCATCAATCCTTTTTAGGAATTTTGCATTGCCGGCAAATGTTATTTCATCACCGTTTGCTTCTTCAAAAGATGCCGCGCCACGAATCTTTTTACCCGTGTTGCCGCTGAGTTCTCCTTCAACAATTTCGGCGATCTTGACAAGTGACAGTTCCATTTTAAATATAACCAAATCGTTATTATTGTTTTTTATTTGTTTTATCCTTTTTTTCAGTATTCTGGGCAAAAACTGCATTGTATTCCTGGATCAACCGGTCGCTGATATCAATGGTGTCCGGCGAATATATTATCCCTGCTTCCCGTTTTTCGAGGATAAGCAGAAAGCCTTCTTTTTTGCCAATCTCAGCAACAATCTTTAGAAGCTCTTTCTGAATGCGGGTAACAAGTTTTTTTTCTTGTTCCTTGAAATCATCCATATAATTTTTCTGCAATGATTTAAAATCATTGATACTGATTCTGATTTCACGTTCTTTCTCTGCCCGCATCTCATTGCTCATCACCAGAGCTTCACGCTCCAGTTTTTTCTTTGTCTCTTCAATATTTTCACCCTTTTTCTTGAGATCTGCCTCCATCTTTCTCCCTTGCTCATTGATTTTATCCCTCGCCAATTTCCCGGCATTGGAGATCTCAAGAACTTTTTGAAAATCGACGACACCGATTTTGGCAACATCCGCCCCATAAGAAGAAGCAACAAGGAAACCAAAACAAACAACTATTGCAACTAAAGCCGTTTTAAACGTACGCATTTTATCCCCCTTTAGAGATCGTTTAATCATTGACCAATTTACCTGTTTCTGAATTTTTGATATTAGAATATAGACAACCCCTCAAACAGATAATGAATTTATTTTGTTGCAGAATTTCTCAATTCTGTTTGCACGCATTTGGAATTTAACAAAAAGAACAAGTACTCTGGAGAAGACATTTTTTTAAAATGCTGAACCCATTGAAAATTCCCAGCGGCCACCCGAATCTTCGCCTTCTTGAACATCCAGTTTGTGCCCATACTCAATCCGGAGAGGTCCCATGGGAGAATACCATCTGATGCCTAACCCGACGCTACTCCTCAAGTTGCCCATGTCTATACTCTCACCGTTGTTGTATACATTGCCGGTATCATAAAAGAGGAGACCCACAAGGCCTTGATCCTTTAACAGCGGAATTATGTATTCAACATTAAACTGTACGAACTTGTCTCCCCCGATTTCGTAGCCGTCTTCGTCTAAAACATGTACCTCTCGCCATTCATAACCACGCAAGGAATTAATACCACCCAAATAAAACCGTTCATAATCCGGTAAGATGCCGCCTGAATTTTCTTCCACATATCCTCCTTTGCCATGTAAAAAACCGACGGTTCCCTTAAACAGGGGAAAATACCAGCCGGTCTCAGCGAGATATTTTGTGAAGGCAACATTTCCCCCAAGGCCGGCATATTCCACCGTGATACTGTGCTTCGATCCTTCTGTAGGATTAAAGACTCTGTCTTTTGAGTCGTAAGTTACAGCGGCGGATACACTGCTCGTTATGTTGGTGCCCTCCAGGTCTATGATCGATTTTGCTGCAAACTCAGATATATTTGATATATCGGAATTGTCGTAATTATATCTTAGATATCCCCTTGTATAATCAAAAATAGGATAGCCGAACCTTACACCGCCCCCGACACTTGCCTTGTCATAGGTGTCATAGTCGGTTTCCCAGTTATACAGGTCAAATCCCGCTGACAAAGGAATATCAAACAGCCAGGGTTCCGTAAAACTCAATTTATAGGCACTTGTTCTCCCGCCTATCTGACCTTCCAGCGAGAGAACCTGGCCACGCCCGAACAGATTATTCTGGTTAATGGAAGCCGTTAAAAAAACATTTTCCTGGCTGCTATAACCTGCGCCAAACATAATGGCGCCGGTTGACTTTTCAGTAACATCGATTTTTAAAATCATACTGTCATCGGTGCTTCCCTTGGCCGTATTTATCTTTATATCTTCAAAAAAATTAAGCCGATGAAGGTTCCGAACGCTCCGTTTTAACGCTCGACCGCTGTAAAGTTCTTGCTCATATACCATAAGCTCTCGTCGGATAACCTTATCTCTTGTTTTGGTATTGCCGCCAATAATTATTTTATCAAAATAGACCTGTTTACCCTTTTGAACGACATAGGTTATATTCACTTTCAATTCATCAAAATCTTTTTCAATTCTGGGCGCTATATCGGGATAGGCATAGCCTTCATCAGAGTAAAGATCCGTTAGGGCCAGCACATCATTCCGAACAGTTTCACGATTGTAATATGTCTCTTGGGTGATTTTAAGGTTTTTTATCAATTCATTTTGGGGTAAAACAAGGTCACCCGTAATATCGACTTTCCCAACCTTAAACTGTGGCCCTTCATCTATTTTTAGGGTGATGTAGATCCATCTGTCCTTGTATTCAACTCGAGGTTCCCCGATTCTGGCCTGTATGTATCCATGGTTATAATAAAAGGCCGATAATATTGCGACATCCTGTTCAAGATCTTCCTTTTTAAGATCTCCGGACGAGGTCACCCAAGAAAGAAACCCCTTTTCCCGGGTCTTCAAATATTTTTTTAATTCCTTATCAGTATACGCATGGTTCCCTTCAAAAATTATGCTTTTTATCAAAACCTTTTCACCCTCATCAATATCGAACTCCAAGTCAACCTGATTTTGTTCCAGAGGATGAATCTTGTAGGTAATTTGAACATTATGATAATTTTTCTCTTTGTACAGTTCTTCTATCCGGTCGACGTTACTGCGAATTTTAGAAATATTCAAAATCGATCCGGTTTTAATCGTCAAATTCTCCTTAACCTTATCCTCTTTATATACTTTATTACCTTTAATATGAATGACGCGTATGGTCGGTTTTTCTTTAACCCTGAATATTATATTTTTCCCGATGGGAGTGTCCTCGGCCTCAATCCTTATATCGTCAAAATATCCCATTTCATAGACTGCTTTAAGGTCCTCGGAAAGGCTTTTTGAAAGATAGATGTCGCCGGGTTTTGTTTTAATAACCCTTTTAATGGCGTCAGCCTCTATTCGCTTGTTATCGGCAATGACAACACTGGCCACCTTTTCCCGCTTAAAGAGTTTCATTCCGATATCACGGGCGAGTTGTTTCACGGTGCCGGACAGATTCTCTATGCCTTGCCCCTCTTTAATAAAGACACGGGGGGGACCTTCATCAAAAGATTCTATCATCTTTACATCAAGGCTGAACTGTTGTCCGATCAATGTAAAGCTGCCCCAGACAACATAATCAACTCCATTCTTGATGCCGAGATTCCGAATTTGACCGAAGCTCTCGGTCGTTTCTCCGGATGTAAAATCTGGAATAATTCCTGGAGCTAAAATAGCAGCACCTTCCTGTTTGAGATGACTCGTTATTACCGCCAGTATTTCTTCTTTCAAGTAGGAAAGTTCCCCAATCGCATGGATTTCAAATGGTAATACCATTACCCTGACACTGTCCATGGGACGTGCGGTTTTCGGGCAAAAGCACAATACTGCGATAATAAACAGACTCAATTTTCTAAACATCGATTTTTTCAAAACCTAAATTCCCATCCCCTGAGCAGTTTGTTTTTTTAGTTCAATTTAGTCTAAGGAAAAATCTGCCTCATTCGGTTTCAGTGGATCTGGTTTCACCCCTATCAAATGTCACCTTTTGCTTTGTTATCCTAAAGTCAAACCTTACAATTCCACCAGTTGACCATCCACAATCGTTGTTCTGCGTGACATATAAGATGCAAGTTCCATATTGTGAGTTACGACGATTAATGTCATGCCGAACTCGTCATTCAACTCCAAAAGTAAATCATGAATATGCTCGCTGTTTCGCTTGTCAAGATTGCCGGTAGGTTCATCCGCCAAAAGCATCGCAGGTTTGAGAACCAACGCCCTTGCCAAGGCAACCCGTTGCTGTTCACCGCCTGAAAGCTTGCCGGCTCTGAAATTCAATCTGTCCTTAAGATCTACTCTGACAAGCATCGCCTCTGCAATCTCTCTGGCTTCTTTCTTCCTCATCCCTTTAATCAGTACCGGCATTATCGTATTTTCAAGGGCTGTAAATTCGGGAAGCAAGTAATGAAACTGAAACACAAAACCCACCGTTTCGTTTCGAAATTGGGCCAGTCTGATTGGATCAAAAACAAAGATATCATCACCATTGAAAAAATAGGCCCCGCTATCGGGCGGATCCAGCGCGCCAAGGATATGAAGCAGCGTAGACTTGCCGATGCCGGATGCGCCAACAATCGCCAAGGTCTCGCCAGCATCCATATCAAGATTAACGCCCTTTAAGATATCAATGCGGGTCTCACTGTTGTCGAAACTCTTGCATAAATCTCTGACCGTCAAAAACCGATCCGGAAGAGGCCTTTTTTCATCGCCCATACCGTTAACCATACCGTATGGCCTCCACAGGGTTGAGCTTTGACGCCTGCCGCGCCGGATAGAGGGTTGCTACAAAACAGATGATCAATGCAGCGGCAGCGATTATTAAAACATCCATAGGATTAAGTCGAACCGGAAGCGTCGAAATATAGTACACATCTCCCGGGAGTTCGATAAACTTGTACTTTTCCAGCAACTCACACATAATAAAACCCAGACATACACCCAGCGTAGTGCCCACAGAACCGATGATCATCCCATTAAAAATAAAAATCTTCCTGATACTGCTGTCCATGGCTCCCATGGCCTTTAATATGGCGATGTCCCTGGTTTTCCCCATCACCATCATAATCAGTGTGCTTGCAATATTGAACGCCGCCACCAGCACGATAAGGGCCAAAATTATAAACATAACCGTTTTCTCCAGCTTAAGTGCAGAAAAGAGATTGTGGTTCATTTGCATCCAGTCTTTGGCCCAATAAGGAAATCCAAGATTTGAAACGATCTTTTCCGCAATATTCCTTGCATCGTAAACATCTTTAACACGAACTTCGATGCCGGTCACAGCGCCTTCCATATGTAAAATTTTCTGCGCGTCTTTCAGATTGATATAAGCAAGAGACCCATCATATTCGTACATACCGGATTCAAAGAGTCCCGTAACCTTGAAGCGCTTCATTGCCGGCAGGTATCCTATGGGTGAAATCATACCCTGGGATGATATCAGATAGACCGCATCGCCCTTAGCGACCCCCAGATTTCTGGATAGCTCTTTACCCAGGATAATTCCCGGCACCAAGGACTCGGAGTTCCCCAGTCCCTGGGTCTGCTTCAAATTCTGCAAACCGGAATCCTTCAGAATTTTTATTACCCCTCCGGCGGATTCCGGGTCTATACCTCTTAAAACGGCTCCCGACACCCCGGATGGGGATCGCAGCATGATTTGAGTGTATATAAACGGTGTGGCAGCCGTTACGCCGTCCAGCGTGTCGATCTGTTTAGATATTTTGCGATAGTCGGAGAAGGAACCGCCGTGTCGCATCAGCACAATATGGGATTCTACCCCGAGTATACGCTGCTTAAGATCAGACTCAAAGCCGGCCATTACAGCAATAACAACGATCAACGCCATAACCCCAACCGTCACTCCGGCAATGGACAGTATGGTTATGAGTGAAATAAACGTTTCTTTTTGTTTGGCTCTGAGATAGCGGCCGCCGATGAAATACTCAAAAGACATAATAAAAATAGGTTGTGGATTATAGGTTGTTGGGCATTGGGTTTATGGCTTTTTTGTTCATGATCCACTCCCGAGTCCCTTTTGAAAAGTTAAACTTGATTGGCTAACCCATTTACAAATAAGTGTCAAGATTAAGTTGTCATATCTATCTGATTTAATTTCCAAGTAAATTTTGTCCCCTCACCGACCTTACTCACAACATCAAGCCAGGTATTGTAGGACTCGAGTATACTGTGAACGATGGAGAGTCCAAGCCCTGTCCCGTGTGGTTTTGTAGTAAAAAAGGGGTCAAAAATCGATTGTATTTGCTTTTTTGTCATGCCCATGCCATTGTCGCTAACCTCAACACATGCATAATTGAGCTTCAGCGGATAAGTTTTAACCTTGATCAAGCCTTCACCCTCAATCGCCTCGGCTGCATTTAAAAGTAAATTCCACATCACCTGACGGAGATGCACCGGATCCATTTCAACCCAGATATTGGGAGTAAGATCGATGGTGATCGAAACCCTGTTACTGGTCGCTTGGTTTTTTTCAAAAAGCTTGAGCGTCTCTTTCAAGGCGTTTTCAAGCTCAATTTTCTCGATTTTACCCACCGGGGGTTTTGCGAACAAAAGAAAATTACTGACCAGCGTATTTAATCGGTCTGTTTCACGCAGTACAATCTGCATCAACTTGTCATGTTCAGGATCATAGGGAATTTCTTTTCTTAAAATCTGAATCGATCCCGCCAGAGAGGCCAGTGGGTTCTTGACTTCATGGGTGATACCGGCAGCCATTTCACCCATATAGGCCATCTTTTCGACGCGTTTTACACGATCCTCCATGACCGAAAGCTCTTTCTTGGTCCTTCTCACCTGTTCCGACAGCAGCCCGCTCAAAAAAGCCACCGCAAAACACGCTGACATGATAATCACGACCTTGAAAAGCACGATGTTCCAAGCATAATCGCCAATGGTGCTGCTTCCTTTTATAAAAAAAGGGTTAATAACACCATAATATTCGAGATCAATCAGAATACCGTACTGAATACTGCAAAGCGTCGCCATAACCATGCTCCCTCTTCTAAAAATGATCATACTCGAATAGATAATGACGACCAGATATAGAAAAGAAAAAACGCTTGTGAAACTACCGGTAATAAAAATAATTACCGTGACAATAAATGTATCGATTCCGGTCTGTATATAAGGGAAAAGCAGATTAAGTTTTTCATGTCGAAAAATTAAGGCATAGTAAACTGATAGCAAAAATATTCCGACGATGATTCCGTAAAGAACGATGAACGATTTGGTCAAAGGGAAAGGGTTTTCACTGACTTGAACAATAACAGCGGAGCCCAGCATTAACGAAGCAAATAGGATTCGAAAGAAGATTAGCCATTTAAGCTTATGAGACAAATCATCTTCGGGTTTTATGGTAAAATTCCGCATAATTATCAGAATATTTTAAAGGCGTTATCAACCCAGCGCCGCTGCCATTTTGAAGATCGGCAGGTACATTGAGACCACAAGGCCGCCGATGACCACACCCAAAAATACAAGCATAAACGGCTCAATTAACGCGGTCATGTTCTCCACTGCCTGATCGACTTCTTCGTCGTAAAAGTCGGCAATTTTTGTTAACATTGAATCGAGGGCCCCGGTGGATTCACCCACTGCAATCATTTGGCATACCATCGACGGAAAAACCCCGCTTTCAGAAAGTGGATCGGAAATTGTGCGGCCTTCCGAAATGGCTGATCGGGTCTCGTACACCGCTTTTTCAATGGTTTTGTTTCCTGCTGTTTTAGCTACAATTTCAAGTGCATCTAAAATCGCAACGCCGCTGGAAAGCATGGTTCCCATGGTGCGCGTAAATTTGGAAACAGCGGCTTTGCGGATTAATGATCCGAACAACGGAACCCTGAGAAAAAGATCATCCATCAAGACCTGTCCTTTTTCGGTTTTATAAAAACGCCGTATTACAAAGATCAATACGCCAATGAAACCGATAATATATAGGATGTTGGATTTAACAAACCGGCTCATCTTGACAACAATTTGAGTGGGAACCGGAAGCGCACTCCCCATACCTTCGAACATCTCTTCAAATACGGGGATAACAAAGACCATGATGATGGCAATAACAATAATTGCAATAACTATGGTTACAATGGGATACGTCATGCCCCCTTTAATTTTAGCTTTAAGTTTTGCAGCTTTCTCCATATACGCCGACAACCTTCTTAAAATCGAATCAAGGATACCCCCGGCTTCACCGGCTGCAATCATATTTACAAAAAGATCATCAAATTGTTTGGGATACTTTTTTAAAGCTTCTGCAAAGGTTTGTCCGCTCTCTACATTCCCTTTTATTTCTTTGAGGATCTTTTTAAATGTTTTGTTTTCATTCTGGCTATAGAGAATGTCAAGGCATTGAATGATGGGAAGTCCGGCATCGATCATGGTAGAAAACTGTCGGCAGAAAATTATGATATCGGCCTGTTTGACTTTGGGCTGCATAAAAGCAATATTTTCAAAAATGTCCTTGGGTTTCAATTTGATCTTGGTTTGTGTAATCTTACGCCGGATCAGCTCCGAATTTACAGCTTCTTCGGTGGGCGCTTCCATCTCACCTTTTTTTTTCTTATTATGTCTGTCCTTTCCTCTCCACAAATAAACCGGCATGATCGTTCCTCCTTTAGCTGGAGACAATACGGAGCTTATATCGAAACTGATACTACTAAGGTTACAGAGAATTCCTGTCAAAAAAATGTCATCAACAATACGGGTTGATAACTCGGGGGTTAGCCGATTAGTTTGTATCATAAACGAAGCAAAACAACAACAGATTTGCGGTACGTATTCAAGGGGTGCGCTTCGCCGTGTAACGATATTGGCGGAGTGGCTTCGTTATTTCAATAACTTAGCAGTGGTGGAGACCGCGGCTCCCGCATGCTTTTTGCGGGAGAACGCGGAGGGGGAAGGAATGCCCCCGCTGCTAAGTCATTGAAATAACCAGACACGTAGACGGCAAAGTGCATCGGGGAAGCGTACCCCCTGAACACATACATTTGCGGAGTTTATTGCAAAACCAGACATTATACAGCTTGATAAACTCACCCATATATGCATATGTTGAGTGTTCAAAGAAACGTAACAGTTTGATGAACTCGTTATAAATTTTTAGGGAATAAAATCCGAAAGCGCGATATGGTGGTGAAAACCAAAGCACATCAAAAAAACGGTCTGACCGTCATTACAACCCACATCAATGCCGACTTTGATGCTTTGGCTTCCATGCTGGCAGCTCAGAAGTTATATCCCGACTCCATAGCGGTTTTCCCCGGTTCTCAGGAAAAAAACTTGAGAAATTTTTTCATCAAATCGATGGTTTACCTCTTTAACATCGCCGACGTTAAAGATATCGACATCGAAAACATTAAACGACTGGTTCTGGTGGATACCCGGCAGGCAAACCGTATCGGAAACCTTTCTGCGGTATTGGACAGGCCCGATGTTGATATTCATATCTACGACCACCACCCCCCCATGGGCAATGATATCAAAGGGCATCACGAGGTTCATTATTTAACCGGCGCCACCGTCACCATACTTACTGAAATCATTAAAAAAAAAGAGATCGATATTTCACCGGATGAAGCGACCATCATGTGCCTGGGCATATATGAAGATACCGGCTCCTTTACATTTCCCTCCACCACCGAAAAAGATTTTACTGCTGCAGCGTTTTTACTATCAAAAGGCGCTAATTTAAATGTCGTTTCGAATTTAATCTCCAGAGAGATCAGTCCGGAACAGATCGGACTTTTGAATGACATGATTCAGGCCGCCAGCCGATATAATATTAACGGCATCGAAATTGTAATTACCACTGTAACCACTGACAATTATGTGTCTGATTTCGCTTTTCTGGTTCACAAAATGGTTAAAATGGAAAACCTTGATGCGATTTTTGCCATTGCCCTCATGGGGGACAAAATCTATATCGTCGCAAGAAGCAGAATACCGGAAGTCGATGTGGGAGCGGTGGTCACTCCCCTTGGCGGCGGAGGGCATACATTTGCGGCTGCCGCTACGATCCGGGGTAAAACGCTGGCTCAGATTGAGTGCGAGCTGCTGGAGATTCTTTATAAAAAAGTAAGATCTCGAACCCGGGCCAAAGACCTTATGTCATCACCGGCCATCACAGTCGATGCGGATGTACCCTGTAAAGATGCAGGCGATCTTCTTACACGGTATAATATCAACGCGCTTCTGGTTACCCAGAAATATGACGCCAAGAAAAACCTCGTGGGTTTTATAACACGCCAGATTATTGAAAAGGCTATGTTTCACGGACTTGATCAGATCCCGGTGAAAGAGTATATGACGACCGAACTTGCATCCGTGGAACGCGATTCCGAGCTTCAGGAAATACGAGAAAAAATTATCGGAAATAAACAGCGCCTCCTGCCTGTCATCGATAATGATACGATTATCGGAGTGATTACCCGTACCGATCTACTCAATATCATGGTGCGGCAATCCGAACATACCGACCCAGGTTCACCCGATTTGCTGAAGGAACACGGCCACGCAAGAACCAGAAACATCGTTAAATTCATGAAAGAACGCCTGTCTCCTAGTATTATTGATATCCTCAAAACCATTGGGGAGAAGGCCGAGGAGATTGGTTGTGGTGCTTATGTCGTTGGTGGATTCGTACGTGATCTGTTTCTGTATCGGAACAATGAAGACATGGATATTGTTATTGAAGGCGACGGCATCGCATTTACGAAAAAATATGTACAAACGGTCGATGCTCGTATTCATTCCTATGAAAAGTTCGGCACTTCTGTAATTATTTTCCCAGACGGTTTTAAAATCGATGTGGCTTCGGCCAGAATGGAATACTACAAGTTTCCGGCGGCCCTTCCTACGGTGGAAATGAGTTCCATTAAACTCGATCTTTTTCGTCGAGACTTCACTATAAATACCTTATCCATCCAACTCAACCCCGACCGGTTCGGGGTATTGATAGATTTTTTTTCAGCCCGGAAAGATCTCAAAGAGAAAGTCATTAGAGTATTGCACAATCTAAGTTTTGTTGAGGATCCAACCCGGGTTTTCCGTGCCATCAGATTCGAACAGCGTTTCGGTTTTTCCATCGGCAAACTGACTTCAGGTCTGATTGAAAACGCCGTAAAATTGGACTTTTTTAAAAACCTCAGCGGGAGGAGAGTATTTGCAGAGCTCCGTCAGATTCTTGAAGAAGAAAATCCTTTTGCCGCCATAACACGGCTGAATGAATATAATCTTCTGAGTGTGATCCACCCCTCCATAGTCCTGAACAACGAAATGATTTCCTTGTTTAATTCGGTCAAAAAGGTGTTATCTTGGCATGATTTGCTCTTTCTGGAAGAACCCTATATGAAATGGGCGGTATATTTTCTGGCACTTATCAGATCCTGCGACAAAAAAACGGCCAGCGAAATTTGCCAGAGGATTGAAATAACCCCTCGTTACAGGCCCATCTTCTGCAAAGAACGCTTTGAGGCTGACAAGTGCATCTCTTGGCTGGAACGAAATCTCTCTGCAAAAAACAGTACAATCTACCATCGGCTTTCCGTTTTTAAGATCGAGTTGATCCTTTACATGATGGCCGCCACGAAAAATAAACTGGCAAAGCGATCCATCTCCAATTATTTTACCCAACTGAGGCAAATCAATACGTCTATTAAAGGCAGAGACCTGAAAAAAATGGGTCTTGAACCCGGACCGATTTATCGTGAAATCCTGCAGGCTGTCCTTGATGCTAGATTAAACGGTCGTCTTAAAACCCGCAGTGATGAACTGTCTTTTGTGAGAAATTATGCTCGATAATTTAAATCTGAATCAAATCGTTGTAATGATTGTTCCACTCCTATTCTCCGTAACTATTCACGAAGTGGCTCACGGCTATGTGGCGCTTCGAATGGGAGACAATACTGCCCGACTGGCCGGCAGGCTGACGCTCAATCCAATAAAACATCTTGATTTTTTCGGATCGCTGATCCTGCCGCTCATTTTGAAATTAACCGGTTCTCCGGTAATTTTTGGTTATGCCAAACCGGTGCCGGTGAATTTTTCCAATTTCCGTGATATTCGAAAGGGTACCATTTATGTTGCATCGGCCGGTGTTCTGGCCAATTTCATCCTTGCGATTTTATCGGGAGCTCTCTTTCAAACATTGGTCCATTTTCAATCGGTATGGTATCCTTCTTTCTTCAAACCCTTGATCATGGATTTTTATCATATGCTTTTTTATAGTGTGGTTATTAATTTGGTCCTTGGTATATTCAATCTGATCCCGATTCCCCCCCTTGACGGAAGCAAAATACTTGCCATGTGTCTGCCGCCAGTTTTAAGGGTGCAATTTGTTCGTATTGAACGATTCGGCATGATCATCATTATTTTCTTGCTTCTAACAAATCTTCTGGATAGGTTAATATCGTTTTTTTTGACCCCGATGTTCAATATTCTACTTGGAAAATAGCAATAAAACAGAAACAGCCGTCGAACAATGATCCGGAATTTAAAGAAACGGACTTGGGCAATAGACTTTTGAAATTAAAATAAACATTTTTTTCACTGCAGTACAGGAAAATCCATATGACGAAAAAGAAACGGATATTAAGCGGAATGCGCCCTACCGGACCACTTCACCTTGGCAATTTGCACGGCGCACTTGCAAACTGGGTCGAAATGCAAGAAACGTACGATTGTTTTTTCTTTATTGCCGACTGGCATGCACTCACCAGTGATTATGAAGGTACCGACCGGATTGCGGAATATGTTCGGAAAATGATCGTTGACTGGATGAGTGCGGGCCTATCGCCTGAAAAAAGCACGCTTTTTGTCCAATCACACATCAAAGAACATGCCGAACTGTTTCTAATCCTTTCCATGATAACACCGGTTCCGTGGCTGGAGCGCAATCCCACCTATAAAGATCAGATTACCCAGCTCAGCAACAAGGACCTTTCCACATTTGGCTTCCTTGGCTATCCGGTGCTCCAGGCAGCGGATATTATTATGTATAAGGCCTATGGTGTCCCAGTAGGTGTCGATCAAGTCCCGCATGTTGAAATTACGCGCGAAATAGCAAGAAGGTTCAATTCTTTCTACGGTGATATTTTCCCGGAACCGGAGTCGATTTTAACAGACACCCCCAAAATTCTCGGTCTAGACCGGCGCAAGATGAGCAAAAGTTATAACAACGCGATTTTTCTATCGGACAGCCCCGATGAAATAACCGTTAAAGTCGCCAAAATGTTGACGGATATCCAGCGGGCAAGGAGAAGCGATCCGGGAAATCCCGATGTATGCAATGTTTTTGAATTTCATAAACTTTATAGCGACGGCCAAACCATCGAAAGAATAAACCGAGAATGCCGAAGCGCTGAAATCGGGTGTGTGGAATGCAAGCAGATAATGGCTCAAAATCTCATCAAAGCCCTTAGGCCCTTGCGCGCAAAAAGAGAATATTACGAAGCACATCCGGCCCTCGTAGACGACATCATCGCGGACGGATGTGAAAAAGCCCGGCGAGTCGCCCATCAGACCATGGCGGAGGTTAGAGAGGCCATAAAAATATAACCTAAAAACTGCAAAAAAAATTTGCAATTGCAGATTTTAAGTATAAACCGTTCAGAACATTGAAATTTTACATCCTGGAGATCTTGTTGGAAACGATTTAACCCAATGCAAGAGGACATTTATAACGTACAAATCGATGATATCTTCGAAGGTCCCCTGGACCTTTTGCTTCACCTTATCAAAAAGCATGAGGTGGACATCTATGATATTCCCATTGCCTTGATAACCAAACAATATCTTAAATACATCGAATGGATGAAGATAATGAACATCGATATTGCCGGAGATTTTATTGTGATGGCATCCACTCTGACGAAGATTAAATCCAGGATGCTTCTCCCTTCCCATGAAGAAGAAGATGAAGAAGATCCCCGTTTGGAACTCGTCAAACCCATTGAAGAGTATTTGCTGATGAAATCAGCAGCCGAGAAACTGGCCGCCAGAAGCCTTCTGGGAGAAGACACCTTTGTCAGAAATCCGAGACTGGAAAATCATCTGATGGATCATGAAGGTGAAATCATACCGATCGGATTATTTGAACTTATCGATGCGTTTCAAAGAATACTTGAAAATATATCCCCCCACGAACGGATAGACATCACCGCCGATACGATTTCTGTCAGGGACAAAATCGTTCAGATCGTAGAAATTTTTGAAACCCGGGGATCGACAACTTTTAACGAACTTTTTCCCAAAGACGCTGAACAAAGCGAAGTTATAGTGACATTTCTTGCGATTCTTGAAATGGTGAGACTCTCCTTGGTCCGTATTATCCAGAATACACGGACCGGTATTATCAGACTTTTTTATTTGTGATGGAAGATATAAAGAACATCATCGAAAGCCTCCTCCTGGTGACAGAGGAACCCTTAACAATCGACCGTATTAAAAACATTCTCATTGAGCCAGGAAGAAAAGAGATACAAAACGCCCTCACTGAGCTTTCGGCTGAATATGAAGCTCGAAAGGGCGGTTTCCTCTTACGGGAAGTCGCAGGCGGATACCAGATCCGTACCCGTCCCGAATATAGGGAATGGATTAAACGTTTAATCCACTCCAAACCGCTGCGCTTGAGCAAGGCCGCCCTTGAAACACTGGCGATCATCGCCTACAAACAGCCGATTATACGCAGCGATATAGAACACATCCGTGGCGTCAACTGTGGCGGCATCCTCCGAATGTTGTTTGAACGGAAACTGATACGGATCTTGGGGAGAAAGGAAATCCCCGGCAGACCGATTATTTATGCCACCACAAAACAATTTTTAGAGACATTTGATCTTAAAGATTTAAAAGACCTTCCAACACCCGAAGAAATCGCAACACTCGGTGATGCGTCATTTGAAAACATGGAATAACATCCTGTTTTGAATATGGAAAAAAGTACTTGACTTAAAAGTTATCAATGCTCTATATAAATAATGAATTTCCTTCAGAAGCCTGAAGTCATTGAAAATGATGCGATTGGATGTTTTATCTTTCCATAAGGAGTTTTTATGAACAGATCCGATTTGATTAATTCACTCAAGAATAAAGTGGCGCTTAGCAGAAAAGACGCTGGTAAAGTTGTTGACACGTTTTTCGACGCATTAAAAGAAACGTTGTCAAAAGGCGATCGGGTTGAAATTAGGGGTTTTGGCAGTTTTTCCGTAAAAAGTTACAAGCCGTATATCGGACGAAACCCGAAAACCGGCGAAAAGATTAATGTGACCTCCAAGAAATTACCCTTCTTCAAGGTCGGTAAAGAGTTAAAGGAGATGGTGGACAAACCATAATAACGGGCGGTTAACTCAGCGGGAGAGTGCTACCTTCACACGGTAGAAGTCACTGGTTCAATCCCAGTACCGCCTACCATTGAAATCAAGAGGTTATGGTTCATACCGTAACCTTTTTTTTGTGTTTGTGACCCGATTGCGACCCATTGATTGAAGCATTACGGTGGATTATTGAGGTCTCACAAAAGACTTTTTACGAGTTTGTCATCATTGATTCTGGCGATAAACCATGGGTTCAACAGGTTTTTCTTATTGTACCGCAGGGGTTCATCCTTCTCATAGTTCAGGACGCTCCCCTGAGCCTGTTCAACAATAACCTGACCGGCAGCCGTATCCCATTCCATGGTGGGTCCCAGCCTCGGATAAATATCTGCCCTCCCTTCAGCCACCAGGCACAGCTTTAAAGAACTGCCGGCGGATATAAACTCCACTTGTTCATGTTTCTTTCGCATGGTTTCAATAAAAGCTTTGAGTTCCTTTGTGGCATGAGAACGACTGCCCACGATGGTTATTTGTGAATCTTTTTTTTCAAAACGATGTTTATCCTCCGGCAGTTTAATGGAACCCGCTAGGATCGTCTCCAAAACACCGGCCGGATCATTTTTAAAGGGTCTCTTGGTGCTTGGCGCTAAAATGTCACTGTTATCCATCCGGTATGCGCCCAGTCCCTCACCTGCAAAATATAAAACATCCTTAACCGGTACATAAATCACCCCGAGGATCGGCCTGTTTTGATGTATCTGGGCGATATTCACCGTAAACTCATCGTTTTTTTTGATAAATTCCTTGGTGCCGTCCAAAGGATCGACCATCCAGAAATATTCCCACCGCCGTCTCTGCTGATAAGAGATGCTTCTCCCTTCCTCACTCAAAATCGGAAGAGGCTCACCGGTTAAGTCTGATAGGTGAGAAACAACTATGCTATGGGAACGCTGATCTGCTAGGGTGAGTGGCGAATGATCGTCTTTATAGGAAATGTCAAAATCCTGATTATATACATCGAGAATAGCCCTTCCGGCGTCCTTTGCAGCCAATAATGCCATCAACAAGTGATACGTTAACTGATTCATTGTAATTTTGTTAAATGTATCCTTTCTGACCCAGCAGGAGTAAAATTTCCTGGGCAGCCTCATCAGGTGCCTGATCGGTGGTGTCGATTCTCAGTTCCGGTGACTCTGGAATTTCATAGGGGTCATCAACACCGGTAAATCCCTTGATCAAACCCGCCCGAGCCTTAGCATACATCCCTTTGCGATCTCTTTTTTCACATACGTCCAGAGGCGTGGATACGTGTATCTCAAAGAACCCGCCGTAAGTTTCGATGTTGTTCCTGATTTCCAATCGAGTGGCATTATAGGGTGCTATGGGCGCACAAATGGCGATGCCTCGATTTTTGGTGATTTCACTGGAAACAAAACCGATGCGTCGAACATTGATATCTCTGTGTTCTTTTGAGAAACTCAGCTGGCTCGACAGATTCCGCCGCACAATATCGCCGTCCAGCAGCGTCACCGGTCGATCGCCTATTTCCAAAAAGCGCGTATACAGTACCTTGGCAATGGTCGATTTACCGGCCCCTGAAAGGCCTGTCAGAAATATTGTAAAGCCCTGTTTGTCAGGAGGTGGATATGCTTTTTTCAATTCCGCCTCAACCTCAGGAAACGTTGCCCATTCCGGTATGCTTCGTCCCGTTCTGATCCGTTCGCGAACATCGGAACTCGAAAAAGAAATATACTGTACGCCCTCGGGGATCTGATCCGCGGAGCGGTACTCATCTTCAAAAGGCAAATAGACCAGATCTTCAAACGGAATAATATTTATATCGATTTCTCTGCAATATTCTTCAGTCATTCTGTGAGCCGTATCGCTTGGGTAGAAAAGATTCCCGGCGGAATCTTTTCCCGGGCTGCCGTGATCACGTCCGATGATAAAATGGGTGCAGCCGTAATTTTTAGCAACGATTGTATGTAAAAGTGCATCTCTGGGTCCGGCCAGGCGCATTGAAAACGGCAGCAAATTCAGCACAAAAGAATCCGGCGGGTAGTGCCGGGTCACCGCCCGATAACACCGAACTCTGGTGTAGTGATCAAAATCGCCGGGTTTTGTCCTGCCTGTAACAGGAAGAAGCAGCAGATTGGCTTTAGCCTGACGCATGGCCCGGACCGTCATTTCAAACTGAGGGCGCTGGATAGGATTCCGGGTTTGAAATCCCACAACCCGACGCCATCCGAGCTTATGATAAATATTCCGGATCTCCTGGGGCGTCATGCGAAGCTGTTTAAAGTCAAAATGCAACGGAAGACTTAGAACCTCGAGTTTGCCCCCGATGAAATAATCCCCCTCGGTATTGGACAGATAGTTAACTCCCTGGTGGGCAGTGTCGGTGGTACCGTATACCAGAGTTGCTTCTTTCTCTCGATCTACAGGCCACATATCCTCAATGTGCATAATGGCCAGCAAAAATCCTTCGTGATCCCTTAAGGTGACCGACTGGCCGGCTTCCAGGCTCCGGGCTTTAGTATCGGATATACTTAAGCATATCGGTATGGGCCACAGGATACCGTTTTGAAGGCGCATGCGGTCGAGGACGGATTCGTAGTCCGATCGAGTCATAAAACCGTCAAGGGGTGAAAAGGCTCCGTTTGTCAGGAGTTCGAGATCACAAAGCTGCCGATCATTCAGGGTAACGTCCGGCAGGTTCAGGGCGATATCCTTGAGTATTGCAGCCCGCTCTTCATCCACCATAAGATTGATTAATGAACCGCCGTGAGGTTCAGCTTTCGATACCTTTTTCATTCAACAGCCTCCGATCACTGCTTGCAGATTGTCGTATTATGCCCTAAACAAGCGTGAATAAAATTAAGAATGTCTGTAAGGCAACCCATTTATTTCCAATTTATTTTTGGAAGATGTTCTCATATATTATTGTTATCATATGGTAATTATTAATTTTAATTTTGAAATCGTAGTCAAACCAGAACGCATTGTCAAGAGAAATGGCGTGTGCGCCCAAAAGGACAGCGGACGACAACTTCACACTTGTGGCCGTGTCCTTGTGAAACGAAGTTCCCGTTATCGTTGAATCCGCCTGTCCGGTGAAATGCTTGCCCAATGAAATGTTTAC
>JAQBBE010000053.1:0-12485 GCA_032126435.1 Desulfobacterales bacterium
ACGAGAGATAGGTCAGTTTTCTCTTTCAAGCCTACGGAGCCAAGATTATCACCGAAGTATTTCCTTACAATTTTGGTAGCCACTTCATGCGCATTGACATTGATATCGGCCTCCGGCATTTCGTCGACTCCAAACAGGTTACTGTCTAGTTCGAACAGTTTGTCAGAGAATACGACTTCGGGCTTAAGGTCCGGAAAAGCGCCTTTGACGATACGCGTGCCACATGCCATGGGACACCCGTCCACTATTAACACTCGATCAGCTTTCTCTACCAAAGTCCTCATGCCGCCGGATATTTCCAGTAACCCTCCGTGGCATATTCGAACGGCCTTATCCGGTGTCAATCGGTGGGCGATCAGATTCGCCGCACGCCGAGCAGTTTCTCCTTTGAGGCAAACCCCTTCGCAACTGATCACGGCGTCCTTTGCTGGTGTCGTCAAATGTTTCCGGGCATAAAGCAACCCTGCCTGACAGGCTGTGTTTGTCAGCATAATCTGAATTGTTTTAGCCATTTTGATTCCTCCTTTTTACCTTTTATTCAATTGTTTTCCGGTCACAACCCCGATAGCCGTCCTTTTATATTGTACAGACGAGAAAAAAGGAAAAAGGATACACATACAATTATTTTCCCTCATTCGTATTTAAGTTGACAACCTGGGGTTGAGCAGCCCGCAATGCTGATGAATCTTGAGCAAAAAATATTTGATGTCTTTGTAACCATAAGCCATGCGGGATAGTCGTTTTATCTTGTTGTTGATGCCTTCCGAAATAGCGGTAGTGATTTTGTAAAAGAAGTAGTTGAGGACATAGTGTCTTTTTCTGAAAAACTTGTATCCCAGTTCTATGAACGAAGGCATTTTCGATTCGATCGCGGCGACAATCCAATCTTTGAGGTTTCTCCGGGCTGTCTTTCGATCTGCCGCTGTATAGACGGATAGAAACTGCTCTTTTAAAAGCAAAGCTTGATATACCCGTTGATTGAGGGCAGCCAGCTTTTCAAGCAGGTTTTGCCTCTTGTCGGTTACTTTGTTCTGCATGAGAATAAAGCGCTTGTTGCAGTGAAGGATCTGGGTCACCTCTTCATTGTTATTCTGACGGGCCTTTTTCAACTCCTCCTTGCGCACGGTATCGAGGGCATCGTTGAGGTATTTTTTGACATGGAAATGGTCCAAAACAATAAGAGCGTCGCAGGCATGGGCCTTTGTGGCCGACAGAAAACCCTTGGCTCCATCACTTGCAACGGCCTTGATGTTTTTACAGCCCTCTGAACCCAAGGTGCGGTAAAACTTGCTCAAGACCTCTTTACCCCGGCCATTGTGATTCCAGATGACTTTGCGTTTTTCAATATCAACCACGTTGGTAACGTAACGATGCCATTTCTGCCAGGCAACTTCATCAACGCTCATGAGGGATGGCGCCGGTACAGGATCCAATCTCTCCAAGGCCAGCTCTTCCAGCATCCGCCTGTCGATGCGGTAGACCGTCTCATCGTCAAGTTCCAAGTACCAGCCCGCCTCCTGATTGGTGGTAATCGCTGTGAGCCTGAAAACTTGCTGGGCGTATCTTTTGGTAAATCGACCCCGGATCCACCCAAGCGCTTCAACGCGGATCCGGCCATCTTCGCAGCAACGAATTTTTCTTTTGGGAACGTAAAGAAAAACTCTTTTGCCGCTAATTCTCAAATCTTCAACGACAATGACGGTTTTGCTGTGGACGCCACCGGCATGAACACTGCCGCAACCTGAACAAACCGGAGGGATTGTCCCAATCGGCTTCAACAAAAGATGAAGACTTTGCTCTGTATTTTTCAACACCTCAGAAACTTTATGGCCTGGTATGCTAATCAGTTCTGTGATAGTATCCAGTTGCATCGGATTTTGCCTCCGGTAGAGTTTTGTTCCCAACTTAACTATACCAGAAACGGATAAAATCCGATGCATTTATTATCTGTCTGATTTCATGAACTTTTCATTAATAATACGTTGGTAAGTTCAACTTTTTTACGAAAGAACCATATTTTTCAAACCTTTATTGATTTTTTAGTCAATTACCACCCCTTAAAGGGTCAGAAATAATATTCAAACGCTTTTATCTCACCGCCCCAATGAAATTCGCTTCGCTCCTCATTGTCATGAATTTCATAGGGCAGGCAGAGGCGCCCCGGTACCATCTTCCGGAGCTACGGGGCAAGCAAAGTACGCAGAGAATGGGCGGTGAATACAAACCGGCATTCATGCACAGTAAATCAGGCACTTTCAATTCAACAAACGATTTTACAGGTCAATAAAATATTCGGTCACACCCTTTTTGCACAGAAAATTGTGCACAACGCACAAAATAATGTGCAACAAAGCCTCCCTTCAATTTTAAATCCAAATGATATCAGCAGGTTAATGTGTGGTACGCCTCTTGCAGCTTGATCAGGGATTAGGGGTCGGGGGACAGGGGTCAGAAGGCAGAGGGCAGAGAGCAGAAGATAGGAATTCAGGAATATAATCCAAAAACCTGATCCCTGATCCCTGCTTCCTGAAAATGATACCATGTGCCAAAAGGCTTCGTCGATATAACATTTTGAATTAATGGATAAAAACATATAAGAGTGTAATTCGCTTAGGGTCTTATGCGTCTTTAAAAGACGTGTTTGTCAAAATATTTTAGGTCGTTCGGTCGGCTTGGAAGGGATGATGATGGCGAATTTCGACAAGCGAAAACTCATGGAAAAAGCTATCGATGTCATGCTGCAGTCGGTTTCCGAGCCGCGCTCAGATGGCAAAGATAGTCCAATGGTGGGGGCAGTTCTCTGGAAGCCAGACGGATCTATTGAAACAGCATGTCGGGGGGAGTTGCGGTATGGTGACCACGCTGAGTATACGCTACTTGAGCGAAAGAACCGTCACTGCAAATTAGATGGAGCGATCCTGTTTGCGACGCTGGAACCATGTGCACCTGGGTCGCGGGGGCATCCCAAGCTGGGTTGCGCTGAGAGGATTGTGCTTGCTCGAATCAAGGAGGTTTGGATTGGCATTGAGGACCCAGACCCAACCGTTGACCGGAAAGGTATAAAATACCTTCAGGAGAGCGGCGTTTCTGTGCATATGTTCGACCGCGACCTTCAGGAGGTTATTCGGAACGAGAATAAAGCTTTTATTGCCCAGGCGCTGGAACGAGCTGCTGCGGCCCGTGAGGAAAAACCGATAACTGTATCTTTGTCCCCTTTGGAAAATGCATTCGCCATCGCCGAAACCCAAGACCTGTCGACCGATGCACTGGAACAGTACCGATCCATAGCCAAGATCACCGATAAGGTGGGCACGCCGGAGTTCAACCGTTGGCTTTCACAGCAAGGCTTGCTTAAACACGAAAATGGACGTTGGGTTCCTACTGGATTTGGTGTCCTGCTATTCGGTAGGAGACCGAGGACCATAATGCCACAATCTGGTCTGTTGGGAACTATGCACTATTCCAGTGGCAAAGAGGAGCTCATGGATTTCGACGGACCGCAAGTATTGGCGCCAACCCAAGCGCTGAAATGGCTTCGAGACAAACTACCCAACCCAATCGAGCGCTCGGAATCGCGTCGACGCGAGGCGAACGAAGCGTTTTTTGAACTCGCCCGGGAGGGTATTGTCAATGCGCTTGTTCACCGAGACTATGAGATCGAAGGGGCCAAATGTCAGTTGGAAGTCACGCAAGAAATTTTAACCGTGAAGAGCCCTGGCAGACCACTGCCGCCGATTACCTTGGAGCAGATGCAGACCTTTGCCGCTCCGATGTTGAGCCGTAACCCCGTGCTACATTACGTTTTTGCCAAGATGGAATTGGCTGAGGAACGGGGGTTGGGTTTGAAGTCCATGAGGGACCGTGCTCATCACTCGGGCCTACCATTACCCAAATATTCGTGGGAAAATCCTTATCTGGTGTTGAAACTTTATAGCACCTCTACCGCGGCCTTGACTGAGCTGGAAGACGAAGTTTTGGATGTCTTGAGTAAGGCCGAACGTTCGGGATGGGAATGGTTGGTCAATCGAGAGATAGCCACTTCCGCCGAGTATAGCGTTGCAATGCAGATTCCAAACCGCACAGCCCTGAACCACCTCAAACGTTTTGCGGATCTCGGATTGGTCCGGAAAATCGGTGCGGGGCGTGCTACCCGATATGAGGTCAAGAGGCCGTGAGTTTTGAGACATGACGCCTTCGAATCTCGCCAACAATCCCGCCAGATTGGCGGGAATGGTGAGGCTATGAGCAGTGCAAGGGGAGAAACTCGCCAAGCATTCCGCCAGATTGGCGGGATTCAAGGTGCTCCACTGAAGGCCCAAGCGGTTAGAGAGAGCAAGTAGGTATTCTGAAAAAACATGAAATAAGAGTCTCAAAAATCGTTGTTTTTTAGTCGTAAACGGACCATTTGGGGGGCAAAAAGAGTCGTTTTAGAAGATTTTCGGGTCTGTTTCAGGCCTCTTTTACTGTTATTTTAATCGGTTATCGTGGTCTGACCAACATATTGATAAAAAATCAGGGATCGGAGATTAGGGGGCAGAGGTCAGAGGTCGGAGGTCAGAGGTCAGAAGGTCAGAAGGTCAGAAGGTAGGAAGGTAGGAAGGTAGGAAGGTTGGAAGGTTGGAATTCAGGGAAGAGAAAATAGAAATCAGGAACCAGAGATCAGAGATCAGAGGACAGAGGACAGAAGGTCAGAAGGTGGGAAGATAAGAAGATAATCCAAAAACCAAGAACCCTGAACCAAGAACCACGAACTACGAACAAGGAACCACAAACCTGAAAATCCTTAAAGACAACGGGTTCGAGTAATGCGAAGCCACCTGTTCGTATATCACCATGTGGCACCAGGGATGCGGCCATATAAAACCTTGAATTCACATAATATTTGTGTTAGGGGGAGAAGGATCTTCTTTAGCCTACAACACCGATCTCATCAAAAACTGACCTGAATTCCTCACATGTGAAGATCCCATGATAGCAAAATGTAGAAAATTTATTACAAAAATGCATTTTTTATTTTGATTGTTATACGTCATTTTGTGACGCATAACACGCTTAAGAATTTTTTGGGCTTTGGATATAACATTTCGATTTGATGGATAAAAATTAAATAAGAGTGTAATTCACTTAGCGTCTTATGCGTCTTTAAAAGACGTGTTTGTCAAAATTTTTAGGTCGTATAATACTAGTTAGGGAAAAACATATGATGAATTACCGTTTTCTTCCAGAACACAAACTTTTAGTTATCTGCATCTGGGGCGTGACTTCAGCGGAAGAGGTCCAAAAGCAAAGGCAAAAAATACGGACCAGTATAGATTTATCTCAAAACTTTGATACAATTTTAGAGGTTTCTCATTTTGAACGTTGTTTCACGAATGAAGAAATTCATACGTTCTCTCAATCATCATTCGATGCATTCTTGTCAGGTAAAAAACTTGCGATTATTGCATCATCAGATCTTGCCTACGGGATAATGCGTATGTACGAGGGAATGGCGTATTCTGATATTTCTTTTGAAATATCAGTGTTCCGTGACGCGAGTTCTGCTTTAATGTGGCTTGGCAGAGAGGGAATCGATATTGAGAGTATATTTGAGAAAATATTGGGAGAGGTGAAATAAAGGGCTAATAAGGTGCCAGTAAATCCCTAACAAGCGCTTTCACCGCCGACCGGGCTATTTCGCGGCTACCATAAAGTTTGTATTTAGTATTGCTCAGTTGTTATTTAATATATTTTGCTTCTTTCCGCCCAGCGGGTGAAGCGTAGCGTTAGCTTTGGGAGACTATGAAATGTGAAACCCTCAATTTATAATATTCCAGGGATACGCTAAATGAAATCCAAATAATATAGGGACATAGATAAAAAAATAAGTTTCTATTTTTTATCTGATATATGACATGGCCTTATCATGATACGAGAAGTTCGAATAGATGCTCCAGGGGTAACCATACCGTTCTTAAGATTTTAAGCTTTACAATAGAAGGATGATAAACGAAAGCACCTTGTGGGGGACGTCCATTGGTTTATTGGTTGCCAACTGATTGTGATTAAAACAGCGGAGAATTGGGGCACGTTGGTGCAGATAGTTCTTGAGGTTTTATATTCTATTAACTTTAGGGAGGTTCGGGAATCACGTCATTTTTCCCGCCCTTTTTGCACAGAAAATTGTGACTAATAGGGGACATAAGTTTATAAGTTTCTATTTTAAGTTGGTCATATATTTCTATCATGCCACGCAAAGCCCGTATCGACGCTCCAGGCGCTCTTCATCATATCATTGTAAGAGGCATCGAGCGATGAAAAATATTAGGGAGCGCCGGGTACGGGTATTGATATATTGATTAATACGATTGAATTTCCCATAGCGTTTTGGGGACGTTACAAAAGTTCATAAGTTGGCAAAACATGGGATATTGAATCTTGTCAGTTTTTATGCGATTCTCAAGATTGCCCAACAAGACGCTGCATGCTGAGCGTCGGATCGCGCGACCTTTGGAGTAACCTTGTTAATACAAGTTCTACCTATCGGGGTGGCGGCCTGCTAAGTTGAAAGTCATTGTTGACCCTGTTGCGGCTGGGTTCGGCGTTGGATTTTCCCATGGAAAAATAATAAAATGTCTGACCCTCACATACTGTCTGAAATAATTTCCGAAGATGTCAGCCTAAATCTCGTCGAACCGGATATTTATTCCGTCTATTCAATTGGAGACTCACCGGGCGCTTATGACAGTATTGGTGCGTCTACGATTTACGACATGGTCGCCTGCAATCGGTTTTATAACTGGCTCATGTGGGGATACTCCATAAAAGATTATGCCACCTTATGTGAAGATACTCTTGCGTCGTCGTCTGGGGGTTGGGTTCTGGATCTCGCATGCGGCTCCTTGGCATTTACGGCAGGAATTTATGCAAATTTTTCGAATCGGCCTGTAATATTTCTGGATCAGTCACTAAAGTTGTTGCGAAAGGGCAAATCCCGACTTGAGAAACTAAAGGGGAATATATCTGAAAACATGTTTTTTTTGCACGCAGATGCACTTCAGTTGCCATTCAAAGATAATATTTTCCACACGGTTATATCGCTCAATCTCCTGCATTGTATAGGCCTGGATGACGTGAAAACAGCGTTGAAAGAAATCAAACGTGTATTAACAGATGGTGGAAATTCCGCAATAACCACGCTGGTACAGAGCGGTCGTTGGAGCAACCACTATTTGAATATGCTTGCCGGGTCAGGAGCACTCATTTCCCGAAGTTTCGATGAACTCTTATTCGCATTCAATGACATAAACATGCAAGTCACACATGAGATCAAAGGGAACTTGGCGTTTATCAAGTATGGATGAACCGGTTACGAACAAAGCCCGACAACACGCCGGAGCAGAACCGGGCTATTGCGGCGGTTTTTTGAAATATTAACGGTGTCAACGTCAAAGCCCGAATAGTGAATAAAAACAATTTAAATAATGTTTTCAGAAAGTTGAAATTGGATTCAAAATTTCACTTGGAGGGATGGGATCAAATCTTGACGGGCTGTTGCCCAAAGCGATCTAAACAATAACTGATTGTAGTAATGGAGTTTTAGTATGGCAATTAAACGTGTTTGGCACGGTTGGACTACTCCAGAAAACGCAGACAAATACCAAAATCTTCTTCACAATGAAGTATTTCCTGGAATTGAAGCTAAGAAAATCCCTGGGTATCAGAGTATTGAATTGATGCGACGAGATACCCCAGATGAAGTTGAGTTTGTAACCATAATGACATTCGATTCATTGCAGAATGTCATAGATTTTCAAGGAGAGGACTATACACGTTGTTATGTTCCAGATGCAGCACAGTTGTTGCTTAAACGATGGGACCAGGTATCGGCACATTACGAAGCGATAGAATTCAGAAAATACAAATGAAGGAAGCATAGGGAATGTTGGTTACCAACTAATGGTGAAATCTGAGAGTGGAAAGAAAGACATTATAAAAACAATTAAATCAGGTTTACTATTCTTACTTTTACTGGTTTTTATCATCTTTCTTCTTACTGGTAGTCTAAAATCATTCTATTCATGGTCCATAATAATATGTATAGCTATATTGAGGTTTGTCGTACCGGATTTGATGTTCTATTTTAGAAGTCGAAAATCAATCAAATAAGAGGATGTCAGGGACATCCATTGGAATATTGGTTGCCACCTGATTGTGATTAAACTAAAGAAATCCTGTGCCAAGAGAACCCCGTATAGATGCCCCCGGCGCCTTACATAAAATGTGGTCGCAATTTACGACCGGCTAAACTCTGAAAATCATGGCAATCCTCCGTTGCACAAAAAAGTTGCTAACTGAATTAAAAACCAAACCATCGGAAGGGACGATTCTTTCTAATGAGGTAGGCAGTTGGCACGCAAATCTTTTAAGAGTCGATCGAAGGAAATGCATTCTTTTTACACACGATGCGACGCTCTTTTCATTTTTCGTACCAGGACTTAAGAAACCCCACTTTCAAAATATCCGAGAGGTTTTTGGACAGAATTTATTTAAAAATCTTCTCTGGGAAAACTTTCCACAGAATCAAATCGAGATTGTACTTGATGAACATCGTGAGATTATAATCGCAAAGACAAATAATCGGAGCGTATTAGGCTCCATGAACGATCTTGCCTTTCAACTAAAATATCAAATTTCTGCAATGGGTGGACTGGTCAATGTCGATCTTGCGGAATTAAACCATGAATTAAATCGTATTCCTATGAGTGCCATAAAGGAAATATATAGTATCTACGAATTAAGAAAATTATTAAATATATTGAGCACATAAGAACCGACTGCCCAGACTTTCGGGAACCTTGGGGACATCTTAACTTATAAAGTTTGTATCCCAACAAATGGCAACCTCTACGAACTCCGGTGGAAGCCCTGGCTGCCACTGACTTCATCGTTCGCCATAGAAAACTTGACATGTGCATACGAATGTGCATACTTATAGGGGACTGTGTTTGAGTGGGATAAATCGAAGGCCAAAGAGAATCAGTTCAAACACGGTATCTCGTTCGCCGATACATTCGCGGTCTTCGAAGATCCAAACGCCGTGACGCTTGAGGATTTCCGGCGTGGTGAACAACGCTATGTCACCATTGGAATGGACGCCTTCGGCCGTATTCTAGTGGTGGTTTTCTCGTGGCGGGGTGACAACATCCGGATCATTTCCGCACGCAAGGCTGTGCGCTATGAGGTGAAACAATATGAAGGCGAAATATGATTTTAGTAAAGGTAAACGTGGTGCCGTACTCCCTCCATCTGGAAAGAAAGTTCGGATCACCATTCGACTTGACCGTGACATTATCGATTGGTTCCGTTCCAAGGTAGAGGAACAAGGTGGGGGCAACTATCAGTCGATGCTCAACGACGCCCTCCGCACATACATGGAGCGTCAGGAGCAGCCCCTCGAAGAGGTCCTTCGTCGGGTCGTTCGAGAGGAGTTGCAAGCGGCTCAATAGTGGAAGTGGACGAACCTGTCATTGGAGAGGATGTTGGGGACATCCATTGGATTATTGGTTGCCACCTGATTGTGATTAAACTATAGAAATCCTATGCCAAGAGAACCCCGTATAGATTCCCCCGGCGCCTTACATAAAATGTGGTCGCAATTTGCGACCGGATAACCTCTTAAAATAATGGACTTAATATCCATGCCTGAGAAAAAGGCGATCGTTCCTGTTGGAAAAATAGAGCAGCGTATTTTGCTTATCCGTGGAACCTTGGGGACATCTTAAGTTATATAGTTTTACAATAGGAGGATGATAAACGGGAGACCCTTTAAATATATGCTATAGGTCGATAATCTTCTTTGAACTTTATTGCCCCCCTTTTACACTTTAATCAAAATATTTTAAAGCTATTATTCTCAGAATCCGGAACTGTTCATTATTGGCGTTATATTTAATAGTCCCAAATATATCTTGCATTTTGTCCCAACAATGCTTACAATGTATTACATTAAAATACATTGGAGGTGGCGTATGAGCACAGCAATTTCAGTAAGAATACCAGACCAACTCGCATCAAAACTAACCGAAATTTCAAAGGAAACAGAAAGGCCAAAATCTTTTCACATCCAAAAAGCTCTGGAGGCCTATTTAACCGAACTTGCAGACATTCAGGTAGCCATTGATCGATTACACGATACATCTGACCCTGTTATTTCAGTCGAAAAAATGAGGAACGAGCTTGAGCTATAATATTGCGTTCAAAAAGTCCGTCTCCCGGGACCTGAAGAAATTAAGCAAAGATGATGCGGATAGAATTCTGGATAAAATAGAGCAGGATCTACCTGAAAAAGCGGATACTTTTCCTCTATTAACAGGCAAATTTGCAGGCTTGCGGAAGTTTAGAATCGGGGACTATCAAGTCATTTTCACTATTATTGAAAACACGGCTCTTGTTCTAAGGATTAGCCATAGGCGGGATGCCTACAGATAAAATATAACCGGTCGTTCCACCCGTATGGGATATCGGGGACATCCATTGGATTAAACTTGCGGAGATTTGTGACACCACTCCCCACAAATGTTTTTGGCAGAATTGCGAAAAGCCTAAAACAGGACTTGGAATTTTATTTTTCTTTTCAATAATTCGGAAACAAGTCTTTCCTTATATTCCTTGAAGAATTCGTCCGTGGTTCCCCTGTTGAGCCCGAACCTGTGATAAAATCCCTTGATTGAATTTAAATAGTTCATCTTATCGATAAAAATCATATCCGCCTTTTCTGCAAGATTTTCGATCAGCCTTTCCGGATTTCCCGGCAGCAGCGGTCCGATGAAAACAAATGTTTTGATTCCGGAGGAGTGAATTTTCGCCAAAGCCGTCAATCTGTCTTTTACCGGGCTTGCCTTGGGCTCAAATAATTTTGCCACCTTTTCATCATCGGTGGTGATGGTAAATCCCACCTCGATTTCCTCGAATTCTTTAAACAAATCCAGATCCCTTAAAACGAGTTCAGACTTTGTCTGAATATTGACCGGGAACTGTTTTTTGACGAGTTCTTTTAAACAGCGCCGGGTCAATTCATAGGTTGCTTCCAGAGGTTGATAGGGATCACAAACCGATGAAATCCAGACGATCCCTCTTTTGGCTTTATTCAACTGCTTTTGCAAAACTTCAGGGGCATTTATTTTAACATCCACAAAATCGCCCCAAGCCTCCTTGTGTCCGGAATACCGTTTCATAAACAAGCGTGCATAGCAATACCTGCAATTGATCTGGCAGCCGGTGTAAGGATTCAGGCAATAGTCAAAAACCTTTGACTTGTTGAGAACGCTTTTGGCCTGAATTTCTTTGACATGAAACATGGTACATAGTGCCCGGAATTATTTTACTGTTTTCGAAATATCGATGGCTATTGATATAAATTGAAGCTCCCTGCAACCTTGCGCTGGGTTTCATAATGTTTTGCATGGGCTCTGATCCCCAATCACTTTCACCTTTTACTGCGCTCGGGGACTTGCCTGCTTTCCACTGTTATGCGGAGCCTGCTGACCGGTCATGCAATGAACTTTAACCGTCGACATCGTCGAAGCGGCCAGCTTTTTCAGAACAGGTACAAATCGATTCTCTGTCAAGAAGATACATATTTACTTGAACTGGTACGGTATATTCACCTTAATCCGATTCGTGCCAGACTTGTTACCGACATAAAAACTCTGGATAAACATCCTTTTTGCGGGCATGCAATTATCATGGGGAAAAAGAAAAAAGATTGGCAAGATGATGCTTATGTTCTGAAACTGTTCGATAAAAAGAAATCAACTGCGCGACGCCGTTACAAAATATTTGTTCAGAAAGGCATCCAGGATGGCAAGCGTCCTGAACTTACCGGAGGCGGACTCATTCGGAGCAGCGGTGGCTGGTCTGTGATCAAGTCCCTTCGACGGGCAAATATTCACTTTAAAAGTGATGAGCGTGTGCTTGGCGATTCCGATTTTGTTGAAAGGGTTTTAAAGGCTGCCGATGAGTCATTGGAGCGAAAATATCGTCTGACATCAGACGGCTACGATATAAATACTCTGGCGGACAGGGTGGCGGAGATATTTTCAATTAAACCGGAGGAAATCTTTCAACCGGGCAAACAACCGATAAAAGTTAAAGCTAGAAGTCTTTTGTGCCATTGGGCAACGCGTGAATTGGGGTTTACCATGACGGAATTGGCACAAAGGTTCAAAATGTCTCAGCCCGCAGTAAGTATGAGTGCGCAACGAGGAGAACGTATTGCGGCAGAAAAGGGTTTTTCGCTAACTGACGAATAGAAACTTATAATTTGATGGGCGCCCCGCTTGCCCCCGTCCCGCTTGCCCCCCGCTTGCCCCCAGGCGGGGCGTTGGGCATGATGAAATATCATGGTGCGGTTAATTAAATGGGAAATAAAAATAGGCGGGTGGATGTCGATGAGATCTCGACCTGGACAAAACATAAACAGCGGCTCTGCTCAAAATGCAGAG
>JAQBBE010000054.1:0-11080 GCA_032126435.1 Desulfobacterales bacterium
GGAGGTGTAAGATGCGTCGAGTGAATCGTTTTGCCAAATATGTGAGTTGCTTTGTAACCATTACCATGCTGCTGATGAGTATGCCGGTCCAAACCCTTCAGGCGTCCATGATCGGAACAGAAACCGTGCTGATTCTGTCAAAGGCACAGAACATGCGAGAAAATCTCCACAAATTTCTGGAAAGAAAGGATGTGCAGGGCATGATGATGGCTCAAGGAATAAGCCCGATAGAGGCAACAGCGCGTGTGGACTGCCTTTCCGACGCTGAGGTCATGCAAATCGCCGATAAAATGGACCAGCTTCCTTCCGGAGGCGATGGAATCGGGGCAATCGTGGGTGCGGTCCTGATTATCTTCTTGGTCCTTCTGCTTACAGATATTCTGGGATATACGGACGTTTTCCCTTTTGTCAAACATTCCTCAAGAAAATAGTATGGCCATCCGCCATGTGCGCCTGCAATTTTGCAGTATTGTATTGTGGTTGAGCAGTGCCGGCTTTCTGTTTGTCGGTTGCGCCGGTCTCAATACAATGGAAATGTTGCAAAAAGCAGACAATATGCCGACCCGGTTTGAACTCGAATCGGTTCCATTTTATCCTCAAAAGGCCTATCAGTGCGGACCTGCAGCCCTTGCAATAGCGCTCAACTGGACCGATCTGCCGATTTCCCCGGAAGATTTGACCGATGAAGTCTTTACACCCGCTCGTAAGGGCAGCCTGCAGTCGTCAATGATCACCGCTGCCCGTCGTCACGGAAGGATCGCTTACGTTTTCAATGGATTGGATGGCTTATTCCCGGAAGTGGTTGCCGGTCATCCGGTGATCGTTTTACAAAACCTCGGGTTTTCATGGTATCCTGTCTGGCACTATGCTGTGGTCGTCGGTTATGATGTGCCCAAAAAAATCGTTGTTCTTCGTTCCGGTTCCCTTGCCCGAAAACAGATGCCTTTTCGGAGTTTTGAAAACACCTGGGCGCGCAGCAATTACTGGGGGCTCTTAGTTCTACGACCGGATGAGATGCCGGTGACGGTGAAAAAGGATCTGTTTTTGGCCGCAGTGCTGGGGCTTGAAAAAGCCCGTCAATTCGGGTCCGCGATCGACGGATATGGCACAGCATTGAAACGCTGGCCGAAAAGTGTGTCCGCCCTTACAGGCATTGGCAATTGCTACTATGCTTTAGGAGAACTAAAAAAGGCTGAGTCAGCATTCAAAGAAACCATCCGGCTGAATCCCAAAGCGGGTTCAGCGTATAACAATCTTGCAGTAATTCTTTTTGAGCGGGGTCGAAAGCAGGAAGCCGTGAAAGCAGCTGAAAAGGCGGTTTCGTTGGGTGGGCCTCTGGGTTCTGAATATCAAAAAACTCTTGAGGAGATTCAGGGATCCGGAATACCCTGAAAAGTTGCCCGTAAGATTAAAAACAGGGGCTGGATCAATCCCTTTTTCTAAAAACGATAGCCTTCGTTAAAAAGCCTTAGGCAGACATCGACCACCTGAGGGTCATAGAGAATGTCCCGGTTCTTTGCGATTTCCTTCAATGCCATGTCGATGCCCAGCGATGCGCGGTAGGGCCGGTGAGATGCCATGGCTTCAACAACGTCTGCCACCGCCATGATTCTCGCTTCGAGTAAGATGTCTTCACCGGAGAGACCGTTCGGATATCCGGAACCATCAAACCGCTCATGATGTTGCAGAACAATCTGGGCAATCGGCCAAGGGAAATCTACTGTTTTCAATATATTGTAGCCTACAGTCGGGTGTTCTTTAATGATGCCGAATTCGTGTTTGCTTATTCTGCCTGGTTTACTGAGAATTTCGCCGGGCACAGATATTTTTCCGATGTCATGGATGACGCCTGCCAAGCGGATTCCTTGCACCCGGTTTTCTGAAATATCCATTTCTGTTGCTATGGCACGGGCCAGGTCGCTGACGCGGCGCTGATGGCCCGCAGTATAAGGGTCCCTTGTCTCCACCGTCAAGGCCATGGCTTCGATGGTTCCCCCCAAAGCTTTTCTCAACTCTTTGAGCGTCTCTTCAAGGGCATTTCGGTTTGAAATCAGCTCGCTGATATCCCGGATGATACCCTGATATCCCGCTATGCTCTGATCTCTTGCCTGACGGACGGTGGAGGAGATCAGGCAGTACATCTCCGTTCCGTCTTTTTTGCGAAGCTTGGCTTCAAAATCTCTGGCAGATCCTTTTTGTTCCAACTCCTTTTGAAATCTGTTATATTCATCAATATCCACAAAGACGGCTTCGATGCTCAAGCCATACATTTCTTCTCTTGAATACCCGAAGAGGTTCAGCGTTGATTGATTGAAATCGATCAGATCATCCTTTTCGGCACTCATATAGATTGCGTCTCTGGATTCTTCGAAAAGCGTACGATATTTCTCTTCGCTCCGTTTCAATTTCTGGTCAGCCCGTTTACGTTCGTGTCGATTCTTCGCTTCGCGCAATTCCCGTTCAATGGCCGGATTCAGTCGCGCCATATTGTTTTTCATGATGTAATCATGTGCGCCGGCTTTCATGGCATCCACGGCAATTTCATCGGCAATGGTGCCGGACACAATGATGAACGGCATGTCGAACCCATTTTGATTATAGATTTCCAAGGCAGAGAAAGCGCTAAAACCCGGCATGGAATAATCGCACAGGATGAGATCCCAGTGATGGTTATCGAGAGTATCGCTCATGGCTTCGGCGGTGTCGACGCGTTCGTAAGTCGGACTGAAGCCACCTTTCTTCAGCTGTCTGACCAGGAGAAAGCAGTCATCTTCCGAGTCATCGATGATCAATACGCGGATGGGTTTATCCATAATTAACCTTTTCCCGTCGGCGGGGATTCGTTCAAGACCAGCCAGTAAAGCCCCAGCTGTTTGATGGCTTCTGCAAATTGTGCAAAGTCCACCGGTTTACGAATATAACTGTTGGCGCCCAACCGATAGCCTTCGGATAAATCCCGTTCCTCCTTGGAGGAAGTAAGGATAACTACCGGAAGCAGTTTTGTCCGCTCGTCGCTGCGAAGACGCCTCAATACTTCCAGACCGTCTACTCTCGGGAGCTTCAAATCGAGGAGGATAACTTGAGGCATCACACTCATGTCACGGCCTTCATGGGCTCCGGTGCCGAACAGATAATCGAGAGCTTCGGACCCGTCTCTTGCGATCACCACCTCGTTCATAATATTGTTTTTTTTGAGTGCGCGAATGGCCAACAGTTCATCGTCAGAGTTGTCTTCAACCAGGAGTATTATTCTTTTTTTCATAGATTCTTTTCCATAATATTAAAGGGCAAAATAAAAAGTAGCCCCGCGATCGACGTATCCTTCAGCCCAGATCCGTCCTCCGTGACGGTGAATAATTCGCTGAACTGTGGCAAGGCCGATGCCGTAGCCATGAAAATCCGTATCCTTATGCAAGCGCTGAAATGCACCAAACAGTTTGTTGGCATAGGCCATATCAAATCCGGCGCCATTGTCGCGGACACAGTAGACGAGTTCATCATCCTGGACAACCGTATCGAATATGATCCACGGCTTCTCTTGCTTTGATGTAAACTTCCATGCATTCCCAAACAGATTCTCCAGCACAACTTCAATGAGATTGGGATCGCAATTCGCGGTCACACGATGTCCGATAACGATATCTATGTGTCGATCCGGATCACTTTCCTGGAGCTTTTCCACAATTTTCTGTGCGATTTCGCTCAAGTTCACCTCTTGTTTCTTAAGCTCCCGACGTGAAATCCTTGACAGGGAAAGCAGATCGTCGATGATCTGCCCCATGCGTTGGCTTGCTGAACGCACCCGCCGGAGATAATCTTGGCCTTCGGCGTCCAGTTCGTCCTTATATTCATCAAGCAAGGCCATACTGAAGCCGTCGATGCTGCGTAGAGGCGCCCGAAGATCGTGTGAAACCGAATATGAGAACGACTCCAACTCCTTGTTGGTGGCTTCAAGCTGCGCCGTCCGCTTCTTTACGCGCTGCTCAAGCTCCTCATTGAGGGCCCGGAACTTTTCTTCTGCACGGATCCGCTCGCTGACATTTTCGCAAATGATATATTCCTTTTCTTCATTAACGATCACCTGCCTAAAAATAATATTCTGTATACTTCCATCCTTGGCGGTAACGTTAAATGGCCGGGCCTCTGTTTTGGACTTGGCAGCCTTTTGTATCTCTTCTTTCCAATGGGTAATGAATTCTCTCCGCTCGAAAATATTCGGGAAAATCTTACCATACCAATCTTGGACGGTGGGAATGTCTTCCAGTTTGTAGCCAAAGCTTTCGATAAATTCAGGGTTGATGTAGTCCACTCGTCCAGAAGTATCGACAACGGTAATGGGATACGGGGAAAGCTCAACCATTCTCGTTAAAAGCTGTTCAGTTTCGGAATATTTATTAATATACCTGGACGCTAGCAGCACACCCGTTAAAAGGGCAATAAAAAAGGATAGTCGTTCGAACAGTGCATATGGGGGGACGTTAAACAGCACCAGATCGAGAAGACTGTCCGATCCTTTTGCAGCCATTGAGTTCGGAAGATCCCGGAATATTAGACTAAAGGCACCATCAACCACCCAAAATACACAGCCGATTAAAATAGCGGCACCTAGAAGATAGTTCGATCTTTTCTGTTCGATAACTTCATGTCGCCGCAACACCTTTCTAAGGGGACCGAAAAGTATCAGAACATTCGATAACAATAAAACGAGATAACCGTTACACGCAGCTCCTAACGCCTGATAATTTAAATACTGGAGGGAAACCGATGTTTGGGTGATCTCCGGAGCCCAGGGTGGGGGGTTGAGCTGAAATATCCATCTATAAACCGTATACAAGATTATCGTGTTAAACAAACGAAATGGAAGTTCGACTGCGTAGCGATGCCATATTTTTTTCCCGGTTTTTCTGAATTTTTCGGCACTCCATCCATGCCATACGATCCATAATACGAACAGGAAATACGTAACAACGGATTCCCAACCACCTTTTATCCACATGACCTGAGCGCCCAGGCCGATAATGGCGGAGAGCAAACCGTATCGCCACCCCCATTCAAGAGATACGACCAGCGGGAATACCAACCCGGCTATGAATTTAAGTTCATAGGGTGGAAGTAAAAAAACAAAAGGATGTAGACTCAGCCAAAACCCTATAACACCGGAAACAATAGAGATGAAAATTTTTAATGATATCTCTTTAGTGATATTCGGGTCCTGAACAAGGGTATTGTTATGATCATCTGAATTCATTGCGGTCTTAATCCGTCCTATATATTATTTGCCAGATTTCAACATCAGGTGTCAGGGGCACCTGAATAGATACCAGGTCCTTTTTTCTGTTCGCTAAATTTGATGGTTTCATAAAGAAAATCAGAAAAAGGAACTTTTCACAAGAATGTTTGTGTTCGGTGATTGGCGACCTTACAATCCGGCAAATCAGTCTAAATTTCAAAAAACATAAAATGTTAAACATCAAACCCCCGAAAGATTCGATTTTTTTCGGATTCATCAAAAAATAAATAAAGTATCCGTCCTTTCCATCTCTATGCTCTATGCAAAAATTGGGCCTAGTGCGCCAATTTAATATTAAATATAATTATATTAATAGGATATATAACCTAAAAACCCGCTTTCCGATAATTCTTGACAATAAAACCCCACGAGATGACAAAAATTGTCATCTCATATCGGATTGCCTGCATGCGGGTTATTTCCTTCTTATTGGACCCAATTGATACGAAACTGTTGATTTTAAGGTGTCGATTGGATATAAAAAAGCCTCCACCGAAATGGAAGAAGACTATTTAATGGGGATCAGTGGAGGCTTTGAGTAAGGAAAACTGGTGACAGCACTCCTTCAACTCAAGAAAAACAATATCAGTAAACCCCTGGTGGGTCAATCAAAAACCTGTGTGGCATTATACGCATTTAAATTTCGAAGGCGACGCTCTATCGAGCGATGGGTCAGGAAGTTGTTGAATGATGGAGGTTCAGAATAAAAACTCAATAATTCGGATGTTCCATGTTCACAAGAATTACGGCGCCAAGAAAGCGCTCATCGATGTCACCCTTGACATTTCAAAGAACGAATTCCTCTTTATCAGCGGCCCGAGCGGGGCCGGCAAAACGACCCTCCTAAAGCTTTTGTACCTCGGAGAAACAGTATCTGAAGGCCAGGTATTGATTGAGGGGATGAATTTGTCTAGAATTTCTCACAAACGAATACCGTTTCTCAGAAGAACATTCGGAATAATATTCCAGGATTACAAGTTGATCGCAACAAAGACCGTGTTTGAAAATGTGGCCCTTGTCCTTGAAACTATGGGTAAAAAACGGCGCTTTGTCGAAAAAAAGGTGAAGAGTGTGCTGAGAACCGTCGGCATGGAGAATAACCTCCACTCTCTCCCTCCGAGCCTGTCGGGTGGCGAACAACAAAGAGTGGCGGTGGCCAGGGCTGTGGTCGGAGATCCAAAGATCATCCTTGCAGATGAACCTACCGGCAATCTGGACGAAGATTCTGCGGATATCATTTTCGAGCTTCTCAAAAGATTCCATATTCGTGGTGCTACGATTGTTATAGCAACCCACGATAAGGAGCTTATCCTAAAAACAGGCGGGCGGGCCATCCATCTAAAGCAAGGTTGCTTGCAAACAACATCAACCGTAACAGTTTAGCGCTTTTAAACGTCTTCTAATGATTATTTATTCTAAACGGGCCATAAAGGATATTCTCGATCACAGATTTCTCAGTGTTACCACCATCATTACCATCGCCGTTTCCGTTCTCATTGCCGGCGCCTTTGCCCTTTTTCTTATGAATGCAAATGATATCATGAACTCCTGGAAAAAAGGTATCCGGGTTATGGCCTATCTTAAACCGGATATCCCTGAGATAAATATTGGGGAGTTAAAAGGTAGAATTCAGGGTATGAAAGGTGTCCGGGATGTTCAGTTTATCTCAAAAAATGAAGCTCTCCAACGGCTAAAAAGCCAGATGAAACAGCAACCTTCCCTGCTGGAAAACCTGAAAGAAAACCCCCTCCCGGATGCATTTGAGATCCGGCTTGCAGAATCTTTTCAAAACCGGGATAGCGTTGAAATGCTGGCTGAACGGCTGAATTCCCTTGTCCAGGTGGAGGACGTCGAGTATGGCCAGATATGGCTCGGGCGCTTTATGAGTATTATCAATCTATTCAGATTAACCGGATATGCAATGGGGGGACTCTTCTTTTTAGCGGCTGTTTTTATTGTCGCCAATACCATTCGTCTGGTCCTCTATTCAAGGCGGGAAGAGGTTGAGATCATGCGGCTGGTCGGCGCGACCGACGGATTCATCAAAGCCCCTTTCTACATAGAAGGTCTTATCCAGGGGGTACTGGGCGGAATGATCGGCCTGACGGTATTATTTGTTATTTTTATACTCGTATCATTAAATGTTGAGCAGGGTTTAACTGCAGGCCTGTTTACCATTAGATTTCTTTCACCAGGAGCTTTCTGTGGGATATTGGTTTGCAGCATGTTTGTGGGGTGGCTGGGGTGTTATCTTTCTTTGAAACAATTCTTAAGGTAATCCTATATACTGCAGCCGGGATCATACTGGCGCTGCAATTTTCCGACGTTTATGGCGCGCAATCCGATGAAATTGGAATTGTTGTCGTAAACAAGCTTAATTTTCGGCGCAAACCGGGGATAAAAACACCGCCTTTAACATATATTAAAAAAGGAACAAAAGTCAAAATTATAGAACATCACGATGGATGGCTTAAAATAGTGTATGAAGATCAGGTCGGTTATATTCGAAATTTAAACAATTATGTGCGAATCATATCTTTGGGCAATAGAGGGGAAAAGAGAATAAAGGGAAATTACACAGGCGACTTTGAAAGTTACGAGAATGAAGCGGAGCGTATCCATCGGAAGATAGAAAAAGAAAAGGCCGAAGTTCTTGAGTCTACCCGAAAGGAAGCCTCCATTGTCAACAATTTAAACGAAATCGATCTGGCCATCGACAAAGCCAGAAAAAATGTTTCGTCCCTTAAGGATGAACTTGCCGCACTTGAAAAAGAAATAGCCAAGACTCAAATTATTTTCAACGACCTTAAAAAAAGAATTGAAACCAGTGAAGACTATGCATCCGAACGCTTGGTGGCTCTGTATAAGCTGAACTGGCTGGGAAGAATATATGTTTTGGCCTCGGCGGAATCCATGTATGATCTTTTTCAACGGAAAAAGGGGATGGAACAGATTCTGGCGTATGACGAAAATATCAGGATTAACCTTCTGGACAGCAAGATCAGACAGCAAAAACTGCTAAATCGGCTGGAAACTCAAAAAACGGAGAAACTCTCCGTTCAAACAGCTTTGAGAAAACAGATCTCGATGCAGTCTCGTGAAAGATCAAAACGTTTAAAACTCCTTGATGATATACGCAAAAAAAGATCTCTAAAACTGGCGGCTCTTGAATCCTTAAAAGAAGCGGCGGCCGATCTGGATCAGGCCATAAAATCTTTGAATTCGGAATCTGGTCTGACCGGCCCCAAAAGAGATATTTCATCAAAAGGCTTTTCCTCTTTAAAAGGATTGCTAAATATGCCGGTAAAAGGTAAAATAGTATCGTTTTTCGGTCCGCATAAAAACAACGAGTTCAAAACGGTCAATTTCCAAAGCGGTATTGAGATAAAAGCGGATATGGGTGAACCTATCCGAACCGTTTATGATGGGCAGATTCTGTATGCCAGCTGGTTTAAGGGATACGGAAATATGATTATCATCGACCATAAAAATAATTACTATACGGTCTATGCCCATGCTCAAGACCTTTTTGCATCAAAAGGAGATACGGTGAAAATGGGGGAAGTGGTTGCAACGGTTGGAGACTCGGGATCGATGATCGGTCCGAGTTTGCATTTTGAAGTGCGCCACCACGGGAAACCCATAGACCCGCTGAAATGGATTAAAAAAAGTTAGCCTGTATTTCTCAATCGGCTGAACGAACAGCGTTATGAGCCCTTCAGGTTAAAAGGAGAAACTTCATGACTGTCAAAAAAAAGCAATCTGTTAAACTGTGCCTGGTGGTGTTCATCGCTGTGGTCTTTTGGATCGTCGGATCCGGTTTCTACCGGAATCTTTCTGCCAAAGGATCCGAGACATATAAAGGTCTAAAATTATTTTCCGATGTGATCGAACTGGTCGAAAAAAACTATGTGGATCCGGTCGATTCAAAAGAATTGATCGATAAGGCGATTGAGGGAATGGTCCACAGCCTCGATCCTCATTCCGCTTTACTGACCCCTGACGACTTTAAAGAGTTGAAAGTCGAAACCCAGGGCGAGTTTACGGGAATCGGCGTAAGTATCACCATGCGAAAGGGTTTTGTCACTGTGATTTCACCCATTGTCGGAACACCCGCCTATAAATCTGGAATCAAAGCCGGCGATAGAATTGTTAAGATTGATGGTAAATCGACAACGGACTTGCGGCAGGCTGTTAAAATGATACGGGGACCCAAAGGGACTAAAGTGGTGGTTACCATCGTTCGAAAAGAGAGCAAAGAACCGATAAATTTTGATTTAATTCGAGATGTCATTCCCGTTGAAAGTGTTAAATCGGTACTTTTAAAACCCGGATATGGATATATATGGGTCACCAACTTCAGGGATAATACCACCGAAGATCTTGTTGCGGCGTTAAAAAAATACGAATCAGCGGAAGTCCCCCATAAAGGCCTGATCCTCGATCTTCGTGACGATCCGGGCGGACTTCTCAACCAGGCAATTAAGGTTTCAGACCTTTTTATCGAAAAAGGGAACATACTTTCCATTAAAGGGCGTCTGAAGAAAGATGACCAGGTTTTCGAAGCAACGCCAAACGAAGTAAAACGGGATTATCCTATGGTTGCTTTGATTAACGGCGGGAGTGCCAGTGCAGCGGAAATTGTTGCCGGTGCACTCCAGGATCAAAAGCGCGCCCTGATATTGGGAACAACCTCCTTTGGGAAAGGTTCGGTCCAATCGGTGGAAACCCTGAGGGACGGCTACGGCCTTAAATTGACCATTGCCAGGTATTACACACCCAGCGGACGCTCAATTCAGGCAAAAGGGATTGAACCGGACATCATTGTAAAAAGAAGGTTTATCGATAAAGAAGAAATGGATTATATTGATGAGGGGCTCATAAAGGAAAAAGATCTTCAAAATCATCTCGAAGCCGTGCCCGAAAAAAGCCAAAAGGAACAACCAGAAGCCGGTGAGAAAGAAGAATTGCATCAGAAACGGGAAATTGAAAAAACCAGATTTATGTATGGAGAGCTTACCCCCGAACAACTGCAGGCAGATAACCAGGTGATGCGTGCGCTTGATATTCTTTTGAGCTATGAAATTTTCAAGGATGTCAATAAATAAGGCATGGCTAAGAAGAAAATACGAGGGCCAAAGAAACCGAGAAAAAAAAAGGGTAAGAGCAGCGTCCGAAAAACCTATTTGATCAAGGCGTTTTCCGGGCTTGGCGTTCTGATACTTCTTGTTGTGGTTGCCGGCGTTTTGACGCATCATTTGATATCGCGCAAATATCCCATCGCGCCGGCGACAAAACCCCGGGTGGCAAAAACGCCCAGGTTTGAAATCTATCCAAAAGACGAAATACCGCATCGCAAACCTGTGCCGAGACCCATAATTCCGATACCTAAAAAATTGCCCAAGATCGCCATTATTGTTGATGACATCGGCTATGATAAACATATGGCGGAAAAATTCCTCGGGCTTGACGCGGTGTTAACCTTTTCCATACTTCCTTACAGCCCGTATCGGAAGAGCATTGCCAGGACCGCCCGTTCCAAAGGGTTCGAGGTGATGCTGCATTTGCCGATGGAACCCCACGAATATCCTTTGATCAACCCAGGACGCGGCGTTCTTTTAACTTCAATGTCGCCGGATCAACTCGTCAGTCAGCTCGAAAAGGATCTGGACGCCGTTCCTTTTATTCAGGGTGTAAACAATCACATGGGGTCAAAAATGACGACGGTCTCAAGCCAGCTGCATCAAATTTTTTCGGTGTTAAAAAAAAGAAACCTCTTTTTTATCGACA
>JAQBBE010000055.1:0-7387 GCA_032126435.1 Desulfobacterales bacterium
GAGACGGGGTTTTTTCACCGGTTTTTTTGATTTGCGCCCGTATCTGTGAAGAAGAGGATTCATCAAAAAAAGGAATCTTATCGGCCATGGATTTTAAAAAACCGATTTCGCTCCCCCGGTGAACATCGGCCCAGGTGCGATATTCTTTGACAATTGCATCCAGTTTTTCGCCATTATCGTTCACCGGTATCCGTATTTCGAGGATGGCGTCGTCGGCCGATTCTCGCATCTCATCGGGGATTTTTGAAGTTGCGAGCTGATACACCGCAGTTTGCGCGAAACACGCGGCCAGTGCTTGCGCTGCGGGTTTTGAAATATATGTAAATGGAAAAAATATAGGTTTCATGGTTCCTCTCTTGCTTTGTTATATCCAGCGTCACGAATCTTTGCGTAACTTTAATATCGTTTCAGACAGGATCAACAGGATTGATAGGATTTAACTTTGGGCTTTCTGCCTTCCCAGAAGAAAGGCAGAAAACTCAATCCGCCTGTGGCGGAAAATAGTCGCGTAACTATACTCCAAGCAGTTTGGGAATATCCTCGTTACTGTCGGGCTGTATTAAAGGAAATTTACTTTCCTTGTAGAGGAACAAAGTTTTTTTTGTCTTTCTTCCCAATGATCCGGTAAATCCTGTCTAAAAAATAGTTTTATTTGTGCGCATCTATTTGTGTATTAATGGGTTATTTTTCGGTCCTTGACGGTAATTCCCCGGGCCGTGAGCTGATCCCGGATCCTGTCGGCAAGATCCCAGTTTTTTTCGCGCCGGGCCTGTTCTCTCTGTTCGATCAGATGCTGCACGTCGGTTTCATGGACGTCATCTTTAAAATCTAATATTTTCAGTACGGAATCGATTCCCCGAAAGGCCTCGATAATTTTTGAGGCACCCTCCGGATCGAGTCGGTTTTCAAGGGTCAATTTGTTGATCGTTCTGACGTTATTAAATATGGAAGCCATGGCCGCCGACATGTTCAGGTCGTCATCCAGGGCTGTTTTAAACCCGTGCTTTATGTCGTACAGCAGTTGATCGAGTTCGGGATACAAAGACGCGCCCGGTTTAATATGAATGAGTGAATGAATGCAGGAATCGAGCCGTTTTAACGAGCGTTTGGCCTCTTTGAGCCGTTCTTTGGAAAAGGTAATCGGTTTTCGGTAATGTCCGTAAAGGAGCCAGTACCTGATTTCCCGGCCGGTGTACCCCATGTCCGTCAAATCGGACAGGGTATGCACAGCGCCCTGTTCATCGACTTTTTTTCCATCCAGCAGGACGCGGTCGCAGTGGACCCAGTATTTTGCAAGGGGTTTTCCGGTCACGGCGGTGGCGATTGCGATCTCGTTTTCGTGATGGGGAAACACCAGTTCCCGGGAGCTGGTATGAATATCATAGGTTTCCCCGAGATATTTCATGGCCATGGCCACACACTGAATATGCCAGGACGGACGGACATTGCCCCAGCTGGTCTTGGTGAATATTCCCCGTTTCAACTCGGAGAGTCTGGATCGTTTCAAGAGGGTAAAATCCCTGGGATTGTCCTTTTCATATTCATCCAGATCCACCGTTGCCCCCAGCTTGATTTTATTGATATCCACCCCGGACAGCTTGCCGTAATCGGAAAAGCGGGAGATATCAAAATACAAGGATCTCAGTTTTTCATATGCATACCCGTTTTTCACGAGTTTTTCAGACAGGGAAACCATGTCGTGAATATGTTCGCTGGCTTTGGGGTAATTGGAAGCCGGCTTGATTTCGAGGACCTTAAGATCCTTTTTAAACGAATCGATATGTTTTTGGGTGAACTCGGACAGATCCAGACCCGCCTTTTCAGATCCGTCGATGGTTTTATCGTCCAGATCGGTGATGTTCATGATGTGTGTGACATCATATCCCCGGTATTCAAGATACCGGCACAAAAGGTCTGAAAAGATGAAGCGCCGGCATTCCCCCAGGTGCATTTTTGCGTGTGCCGTGGGCCCGCAGGAGTACATGGAAACCTTTCCCGGCAAAAGGGGCTCAAACGACTCCTTGCTGCGGCTTAAGGTGTTGAACAGTTTGAGGCTGATCTTTTCCTTTACGGCAAAAAGCGCCGTGCTGAGGTACCGTTCTCCGCCGTCCGGGAAGATCACCACAATGGTTCCATGGGTGAGTTCTTCGGCTTTCTTTCGGGCGATCACCAGGGCGGCCCCGCTGCTCATCCCCACAAAAATCCCTTCTTCTTTTGCAAGGCGCCGGGTCATCTCAAAGGCTTCTTCGTCATCGATATTCACGATTTCATCCAGAAGATGCTTTTCGAATATTTCCGGACGATACGCCTCTTTCATGTTTTTCAGCCCCTGGATTTTGTGCCCCAGATACGGCTCGACACCCACGATGCGGATATCGGGATTGTATTCCTTCATTCGTCGGGTCAGGCCCATCAGGGTCCCGCTGGTTCCCAGGGTGGCGACGACCATGGAGACCTTTCCATCGGTCTGCTCCCAGATCTCCGGCGCTGTTCCGTGATAGTGGGCCTGCCAGTTGGCCGGGTTGTTGAATTGATCGGCCATGAAATAGGTGTCGGGATTTTCACGGGCCAGACGATAGACCTCTTCGATGGCGCCGTCGGTTCCCAGATGTCCGGGGGTCAGTAAAATTTCCGCCCCCCGTGCTTTCAGAATTTTCTGGCGTTCTATGCTGGCGGCCTCGGACATGGTCAATAGAAGCTTATACCCCTTTACCGTGCACACCAGAGCCAGTCCGATGCCCGTGTTTCCGCTGGTGGCCTCGATGACCGTTTTGTCGGGGGTCAGTTCTCCGGATTTTTCACCGTTTTCGATCATGAACAAAGCGGCCCTGTCCTTGATGGAACCGCCCGGGTTAAAATATTCGAGCTTTGCAAGGATTTTTACCTGGGGATTCGGGTTGAGGTTTTTTATTTCAACCAGCGGCGTATTCCCAATTTGGTCCAGAATGGAGAAACTCATGGTGTCGACATTCCGTGTTGTTTAACCGTTCGCTTGTTTGAAGCAATACTATGTCAATAAATTTATGGTGTCACATCGATTTTTTCAGACAGTGTTCGTGTGATCTCTTCCCGGACTTGATCCGCTTCTTTTGATGCATCGATGATGCGAAAACGCGCCGGTTCGAGGCGGGCCATTTCAAGATATCCGGATCGCACTTTTTTGTGAAATGAAAGCGTTTCTTCTTCAAACCGGGTTTCCACGCGGTCCCGGGCGCCGTTGTCGATCTGTTTCCAGGCCCGCGACAGGCCGACCTCCGGCGGGAGATCGAGCAGAAGGGTAATATCCGGTTTTAGATTTTCAAATAACAATCGGTGCAATCGAAGGATCAACTCCGTATCGAGCCCCCTTGCATACCCCTGATAGACCACGGTGGCGTCATAATAACGGTCACACACCACGGTTTTCCCAGCGGATAAAAAAGGTGCGATCAACTCTTTGATATGCTGGGATCGGTCTGCCGTATACAAGAGAAGCTCCGTCAAAGGATCCATCTCTTTGCTCGAAGGATCCAGGAGAATGGCCCGAATCTTTTCCCCGATCCGGGTACCTCCGGGCTCTCTGGTAATCACGCAGTCATGCCCTTTGTCCCGGAGAAACCTGACTGCGTGGCGTATGTTGGTGGTTTTCCCCGAGCCTTCTATTCCTTCGAAAGAAATAAACATAACAATATAAATGCCTAAAGTTTGAAGTGCCTAAAGTGAGCTAAAATTATATTAACCCGGGAACAAATTAGTTCACTTCGCTCAAAATTGGAATGTTGGAATACTGGAATTATGGAATACTGGGTTCTGAGATAATGGAAAGTTAGGTTTTTGTAAAATTCCTATTTACGGGAATTAAATAGAAGAATGTCATCTTCTTTAAATCATCATTCCATCATTCCATTATTCCATGTCCGAGTTAAAAGTATAAGCCTAGAAAACATCTTTATTTTCAATAAATTGTAGAATTTCCGAGACGTTTAATAACGTCATTCCGGATCTTTTTTCCCTTTGTAAAAATGACGTTCCAGGAGTCTATGGTAAGACGTCCAGGTTTCATTGGGATCTTCCGACGCCATGAAATCGCGGATGCCGTTGACCTTGGAATCTATCTCGTCAATATAATTCAGTAAAACAGCCTCAATGGTTTTGGGGGGCTCCGGGGAACCGAACTCCCTGGCGCCGTGATGGCTGACCATCATATGCTTTAACAAAAGAATCTGGTCTTCCGGGAAATCCTCGATTCCCGAAAGTTTTTCGTCGACCATTTTGAGCCCGATCACGATATGGTTTAGCAACCGGCCTTCATCGGTATAGTCGATTTTGAATTGGTATTCAAACTCATCTGTTTTCCCGATATCGTGCAGAACGGCCCCTGAAATCAGAAGATCCCGGTCGATGCCGCTGTAATGCCCGGCGACTTTGTCCGCCAGGCTGGTCATGGAAAGGGTATGTTCCAGGAGTCCGCCGATGTAAGCATGGTGCATTTTTTTGGCTGCAGGTGCTGTTTTAAACTTGCGAACCAATTCTTCGTCTTTCCAGAATGCATCAAAAAGCTTCTTCAAGTAGGGTGTTGTTAGGGACGCTGTTATCGTCACCAGCCGTTCGAACATGCCGTCGATGTCCCGGGAGGTTGCCGGCAGAAAATCTGAAGGATCCACCGCCTCATGGGTGCAGACGTCCATTGCTTTGACAACCAGCTGCAACGTCCCTTTGTATTCACCGACCGTTCCCCGAATAGATACAAAATCACCGGAGGTGACAGCAGCTGCGATCTGATCCACATTATCCCATACCACGCCCTTTAGGGTTCCGGTTTTATCGGAAAGGATCACATTTAAAAAATTTTTCCCATCCCTTTTCTGTGACAGAATCTTTTCAGCCAAAACAAAGACGTCATCCACCACATCACCGGCTTTAATATCCGTTATAAACCGTTTCTTCATACTTTCAAACCTCAAATCAGACACAAAAACCTTTACTCAGAAAGAGATCTTATGGATATCCCACTGCTTGAGCTCTTCGAGCATGTCGTAATCTGTCGTATCACATTTAATCGGGGTTATGGAAATAAAATTGTCGTCCAGGGCCGCACAGTCGATATCAGGATTGTCGGACGCCGTTTGCGCATCGTGTCCGTGCCAGTAATACGTGCGGTTACGGGGATCGATCCTTTTTTCGACATACTCTTTATACAGTGCGGTTCCCTGCCGGCTGATCCGAACACCCGCGACCTTGTTCATTGGTATATCCGGTATGTTTACGTTGAGAATGGTTCCAAAAGGGAGCCCTTTCTCGTAGACGTGTTCTGCGAGGGTTCGCGCAAACGACGCAGCGTAATCATAGGCGTCGGCGGTGCGTCCCTGTATGGACACCGCAATTGCAGGAACTTTGTATAAAGAAGCCTCTTTAGCGGCGGCAACCGTTCCGGAATAGTTGATGTTGACCCCGACATTGGCACCCGGGTTAATCCCGGATATCACCATATCCGGTTTTTCGTCGAGGATCTCCATGAGACCGATCTTGACACAATCCACCGGAGTTCCTTCGACGGCATATCCCATGCCGCCGCCGTTGACCTGGATTAAAGCGGTACGGAGCGGCTGATGCAGCGTGATGCCGTGTCCCACGGCACTCCGTTCGCGATCCGGGGCAACCACCGTTACAGCGTGCCGGCCATGGAGTTTTCCATACAGCGCCCAGAGCCCTTCAGCGTGAATGCCGTCATCGTTGGTTAATAGAATGTTCATAAATAATACCCGTAGGGTCCAAAGACATTGTGTCCATTTGGCAACTACATCTTGACTTTTTCCACTAAAATGGGATTTATACTTGATATTTCATTCTTATTCAAGATGTTATTGTTCCGGATCAGGTAATATGAGCCATTTGCAAAACTCGCGACGATTATTCCAGGGGTGTGTGGATGATTACAGCACCGTTCCCACCGGCCCGGAAGACCCCCCGTTTTCTTCCGCGGTCCATACGAGCCTGCAAACACCATCCGGTTTTTTAAAATCGACCCGAATCTGCAGAACCGTTATCCCATGGATACTCCTCCCGTTGATGGTTGTTCTAATTTTCGGCCATGCGTCGGCCCAGGACACGTCCGGTCTGTTTCAGGACGACAAGAACGTTCCCTGGCACATTGTCGCCGATGAAATCACCTATGATGATAAAACAAATGTTTATACCGGCAGGGGCAGGGTCGTCATCACCAAAAAAAATAAAAACCTTAGTGCGGATTATGTCCGTTTTGACCAGAAAACCATGAAAGTGTCCGCCGACGGACATGTGGTCATGAATGTCGGAGAGAACATTCTCACCGGCAGCCGTATGGAAATGAATCTGGATTCGGAAACGGGAACCGTTTATGATGGAACCATATTCCTCCAGGAAAACCATTTTTATATCAAAGGGGATAAAATACAAAAGGTCGGCGAAGATTCATACACGGCTGACAAAGCCAGCGTTTCATCCTGTGACGGTGATCAACCGGCATGGAAGATCACCGGCAGAAACCTAAAGATTACCGTGGAAGGGTACGGTGTTGTCAAACATGCAGCCCTTTGGGCAAAAAAAGTTCCGGTTCTGTATACACCGTACCTGGTATTTCCGGCAAAGCTGAAACGTCAGTCGGGTTTGCTGGCGCCCCAATTCGGTTATGATGACCGTAAGGGGGCGGTTTATCTTCAGCCGCTTTACTGGGCCATCAACGAGAGTTCAGATGCGACGTTTTACCCGCATTATATGAGCCGCCGGGGGGCGAAACTGGGCGCAGAATACCGGTATGTGCTGGATGAACAATCCAAAGGAACGCTGATGGTCGATTTTTTAGATGACCGCAAGGTCGATGACGGTTCTTTTGGATCGGACAAATGGGGGTTTGACGGTGACGATGCACTGCGACCCAATTCCGATCGTTACTGGTTAAGGGCGAAGCATGATCAGGCCTTGCCTTCCGGGTTCTTTGCAAGGCTCGACATAGACTATGTGAGCGATCAGGATTATCTCCCTGAATTCCAGTATGGATACACGGGATTCGACAACACCCGGGCATATTTTAACAAAAATTTTGGAAGAGAACTCAATGAGTATGATAATCCGGTCCGGCTCAACAGATTCAATGTCAACAGAAACTGGTCCCTTTACAGCTTCAATGCCGATCTGCGCTGGTATGATGATGTCATCAACCGTCGTCAATCGGAGACCGTCGACACGTTGCAGCAACTGCCGGCCATAACCTTCGACGGTTTAAAACAAAAAATCTTAACTTCGCCGTTTTATTTTGATTTGAAATCCGAATACACCTACTTTTACAGTGAAGACGCCTTGCGAGGTCACCGGGGGGATGTTTATCCCAGGTTCTATCGCCCGTACCGATTCAGAAACTATTTTTCGCTCG
>JAQBBE010000056.1:0-3768 GCA_032126435.1 Desulfobacterales bacterium
GTAGCCCCTGGTTATGGGCGCAACTATTTGCTGCCCCAGGACAAGGCTGTTTTGGCAACACCGCAAAATAGACGCAAAATGGAGCATGCGAAGGCCAAAATTGAAATCCAGATTGCCAAAGAGCGCACAATGGCTGAAGAAATGGCCCAGAGACTCGAAGGTGTTGTGTGCAAGATATCAGCCAAGGTCGGCGAAGAAGACCGCCTCTACGGATCGGTGACCAGCAGGGATATCATTAACGCGCTGGCCAGCCAGAATATTGTGGTTGAAAAAAGAATGATTCTCATGAAAGAGCCCATTAAAGAAATCGGCAGTTTCAAAATTCCTGTTCGGGTCTATAAAGAAGTGGAGCCGGAAATCACAGTTGAAATTGTACCCGAATAATTACGCCAACTTTTTATCCAATATTCCCTCCGGGGCGCAGGTCTTACGGGCCGGAGGCCAAAAAGGGGCATGCCCCAAGCTTGAGGAACAATGGCCGAACGCCAGGAACAAAAACCCAATGATTCGGCACCGTATAGTCTTCCGCCGCAAAACATCGAAGCGGAGGAATCCATCATCAGTGCCATCCTCATCGATAACAACACCCTATTGGATGTTATCGAGATCCTGGCACCGGAAGACTTTTACCGCACCGCCCACCAGAAAATTTATGCCGCCATTACCGACCTGTTTGACAAAACAGAACCCATAGATCTTGTCACCCTGGCCAACAAGCTGAAAGAAAAGGGACAGTTGGATGAAATCGGGAGCGCCAGTTACCTTGCGCGTCTGGTTGATACAGTTCCTTTGGCAGTTAATGCTCCGCATTATGCTAAAATTGTCCATGACAAAGCATCTTTAAGGCGCTTAATTGAAAAGGCCAATGCCATCGTCAAACGCTGTTTCGAAGAACGGGGAAACGCCGATGATGTCATCGACTTTGCCGAGACAGCCATTTTCGAAATTTCAGAAAAAAAATCCCTGCAAGCATTTTACCCTATTGGCAAGCTTATTCTCGGCAACATTGAAACCCTGGAAGAAAATCAGGGGAACCGCCGCCTCGTAACCGGAGTCCCAACCGGATTCAGCCAACTGGACAATCTGACCTCAGGGCTTCAAAACTCCGATCTTATCATCCTCGCGGCGCGACCCAGCATGGGCAAAACGGCACTGGCACTGAACATTGCCCGCAATGCGGCCGTGGATGCCAACATACCGGTGGCACTATTCTCATTGGAGATGTCAAAAGAGCAGCTGTCGCTGCGAATGCTTTGTTCGGAAGCACGCATCGATTCATCCCGTTTAAGGGGCGGCTTTTTCAGTATGGAAGACTGGCATCGGCTAACCGACGCCGCCGGCATTCTGTCTGAATCCCCCATCTACATTGACGATTCTGCCAGCCTGACGGCCATGGAAATACGCGCCAAGGCCCGCCGGCTTAAAATGGACAAGAATATCGGCTTAGTTGTTATCGACTATCTACAGCTCATGCAGGGACGCGCAAGTGCCGAACGGAGGGATATTGAAATTTCCGAGATCTCCAGGTCCCTGAAAGCCCTGGCCAAAGAACTCCAACTTCCGGTTCTGGCCCTGTCACAGCTTAACCGGATGCTGGAACAACGCACCGATAAAAGGCCCCGGCTTTCCGATTTGAGGGAATCAGGGGCACTGGAACAGGATGCGGATGTCGTCGCCTTCATATACAGAGACGAAGTATACAACAAAGAAGAAGATAACCCCCGCCGGGGGATTGCCGAAATCCTGCTGTCCAAGCAACGCAACGGTCCCACCGGTGATGTATTTTTAACATTTCTAAATTCCTTTACGCGGTTCGAAAATCTGGCGTCTGAGGAAGTTGCGGCAAGAGGCTAATTAGCACTCCTTAATACGATAGGTTCATATTTGCCAAACAGCGGCTGCTATAAAAATGACGGAGCGTAGCGACACCACAATTTTAGGCACTTTAGTTGTTCCGGTGAAAGTCAATAATAATTTTTAAACAATTTGCAGATTCTGTATGCTGCAAATTCAACCAAATTTGTTCTTTGACATTTCGGTAAAATCTGTACTAAAGGTTAAAGTTCTGTTATTAAGAGATGGGAACGGAGGCCTTGATGATCCCGCTATTAGCGATGTTGTCGCTTTGGGACTGCTTCCGTTCCTTTCTTTTTTTATTGTGCCTTCCGGATATCGGGGCTTTGGCATCAAAGCTTTGATAGCGACGCGTTTTATCCTTGCGGATTTTTATTGGATTTGCTTTGAGGCTTTTTTCCCGGTTGTTACGATCAATGTTGGCATCAAAAGCGCTATTGTGTTTGAGCATACCGTAAATGATGCGACAGATTTTGTGCATGCACAATCCCAGGGCCGCCTTTTTTTTCATTCCTTTTTCAGTGTGTTTCAAATAGATTTCTGCGATTAACGGATTGCACTGAACGGCGGCCATAGCCACCATGTAAAGAATTTGCCGCGGCACCACGCGTCCTTTTTTGCTCATATGAAAGCCCCAGCTGCCGTCGCCGCTTTTTTTGTAAATCGGATGCAGGCCAAAGAAAGAAGCCAGCTTTTTAGCCGTGGCAAAGCGTTCTACGGATCCGATCTCCAGGATCAAGCCGATAGCGGAGATGTCGCTAATCCCCGGGAATGTTTTTAACAGCCGCACTTCAGGAATCGAGCAGGTTTCAGTGAGAATTTTCTCCTGGGCTTCAATGGCTTTTGTAAGTTGTTGAATTTGTTTCACCGTGGCTTTAATAATCTGGGCGGTGATCTGATCAGTGGCCGAAGCGACACTTTTTTTGGCGGTCTTGATCAATTCTGTGGCCTTTTGCTCGGTCACATAAGGGATCAAAACCAGCGATGATTTTTTGGCTTTGGCCAATTTAGCCGCCGTTGGGAAACGAAGCAGAAGGCTGAGCACCCAGTTGGCAACGCCATTTTTGCAATAAGCTAAAATTTCCGGATTGGCCCCATACAGATTCGATTCCAACTGATTGAGCATTTGGGTTTTCTGCTTTGAGAGCATTTTGACAAAGCTCCACTGTTTTCGCAAACTGGCCAACGGATCCTGCTGCTGATAGGTGACGTTTTCCGGATGTTCGATCATGTATTTGGCTACATTTTCAGCGCTGATCGGATCGGTAATATTGCGCTCTAATCCCGCCTTGCTGTTATTGTGAACCCCGCAGGGATTTAGCCTGGCGATTTTCAGCGGTAAGCTGCTTTGGAATTTGACCAAGGCACCAAACCAGTTATTTTCATAGCCGCCGGTGCTCTCCACCGCGGCATAAATGTGGGCATCCGGATGCTGATCACACAATGCAGACAGGATGTGGTAAAGCTTTTGATGGCCGTCGAAGGTATCATCCATCTGAAAGTCTTCTTCGATGCGGCGTTTTTTAGCATCCAGAAGCATGAAATCCGAATATCCTTTGCTGACGTCGGCTCCTAAGTAAAAGTTTTTCATAACAGTCTCCTTAATCGGTAATATAAATTTAGTCCAGGAATCATCAGCCTTGTCCAATACGGCATCAAAGTGCCAAGTTGTTCCCCGACTTAAACCTGGTGGAAGGAAGACACTAAAGTCCGGGCTCGCAGCCCAAGGCATTTTCCTTCTCTTCCAACAAGTTAATGCGAATTTTACCGAAATGGAAACATTATTAAAAATTTAAACTCTAAGAGGGCGGGGGGACACCCCCGCACCCCCCGTTTAAAATATTATTTTTTTATTTTTTTCACCATACAAGGCACTTTGAACTTTTTGTAATTACTTATTCATAATGGGCGGCG
>JAQBBE010000057.1:0-7186 GCA_032126435.1 Desulfobacterales bacterium
ATTTCCAAAAAAAATGTTTCGATGCATGGCATTCGGTATATTTGAAATCGGTCGGCCGCGATTTTTCTGAAGAAAGCGCTGAAGACCGCATAAAAATCGAAGTAGAGGCGTCAACGGACAAACCCGACCCTGCGGACCCCATCGAAAGAGAAACACCAGCGCCAATGACCATTACTGAAGATGCTGCTGACGGTCAGAAACAGAAACCTGTAGAGAAACCGTCCCATCCAACAGACCCCAAGCCTTCAGCTTATTTAGAAAAGCGTGACTGGTTTGACAAGCTTCTCGACTTTGCAGCCGCCATCGTATACGCTTTTGAAGGGATTTTCGGTCGATAGTTATTTGCCATTGGTCATTGGTTATTTGTTATTGGTTATCAGTAAATAGTAATTCGTTGATTATGCCCAAAAAAAACCCCATTGCCGTGGTCGGGATGGCCGGATTATTCCCCGGGGCTTCCGATCTGAATACCTTTTGGCAAAACATCGTTGACAAGGTCGATACCGCCTGCGAGGTGCCTCGAGGCCGATGGATTGCCGAACCGGATTTCATGGTTCATCCGGATCCCATGCCGGACAAAGCCTTTTCAAAACTGGCCTGCCTGATCAACGATTTCAAATTCGACCCTCAAGGAATCGACCTTGACAAAGACCTTTTATACGCCCTCGATCCGCTGCATCAAATGGCGCTTCACACCGGCCGGGAAGCATTGTCGAGCTGCGTAACCACATCCATCGATAAAAATAACATCGGAACTGTTCTTGCAGCCATAGCACTCCCCACAGACGCTTCTTCGTCGATCACCCGAAAGATACTGGGGACATCCTTCGAGGAAAAACTTTTCAACAGATCTATCCCGAACACGCAGCAACCCCTTTCCCGGGCTGAATGTTTGGCCGCCAGAGTCACCGGCCTCCCCGGCGCTTTGCTGGCCGAAGGACTCGGTCTGGGCGGTGGAAGCCTGACCCTCGACGCTGCTTGTGCGTCATCCCTGTATGCCGTTAAACTTGCCTGCGACGAACTCTGGTCTTTCAGGGCCGATGCCATGCTGGCCGGCGGAATCTCCAGACCGGAATGCCTTTACACTCAGGTGGGGTTCAGCCAGCTTCAGGCACTATCCCCCACCGGATGCTGCGCTCCGTTTGACGAAAAGGCAAACGGTCTCGTGGTGGGAGAAGGTGCGGGGATGCTCGTCTTAAAACGCCTGGACGATGCCTTGCGGGATCAGGATACAATCTATGCGTTAATCAAAGGGATCGGGCTTTCCAATGACATGCGCGGCAACCTCCTGGCGCCGGACAGCCAAGGCCAGGTTCGCGCCATGGCAAGCGCCTATGCCGCTGCCGGATGGTCTCCCCAGGACGTTGATCTTATTGAATGTCACGGCACCGGAACACCGGTGGGAGATGCCGTGGAACTTCAGAGTTTAAGAAATCTTTGGGGCGAATCCGACGGGTCTTTGGGTCAGTGCGCCATCGGATCGGTCAAATCGATGATCGGCCATCTGCTGACCGGTGCCGGCGCCGCCAGCATGATCAAAACCCTTCTCGCGCTCAAACACAAGGTGTTGCCCCCATCCCTCAATTTCAATCGAGCGCCGGCGAAAAGCCCCCTTCACAACAGTCCGTTTCGGGTTCAAACCGATGCAGATCCATGGCCCCGAAGAGATACCGACACACCCCGGCGCGCTGCGGTCAGCGCATTTGGGTTCGGCGGAATAAACAGTCACCTGCTTTTTGAAGAATGGGATCCTGAAATGGAAAATTGTCGATTGAAAATTGACGATTTCCAATCTTCAGCCGTCTCCATCCCCTCGGATTTTCCATTGCGCACAGACGATCGTCCAGTATCGACGGTCCATCATCCATCCTCTATCCAGCAGCATCCTGTGGCGATTATCGGCATGGCATCTGTTTTCGGCCCCTTGACATCTTTAAAAGAATTTCAGGAAACGGTTTTTCGGGGAGAATCGATCATTGCACCAAGGCCGAAACACCGGTGGAACGGGTGCGACCCCATCGCCGACATGCATCTGAAGGGGCAGGCCGCATGGGGGGGGTTCATGACGGAACTCCTTCTGGACATCAGAGATTTTCGAATACCGCCCAATGAAATTCCGGATATCCTTATCCAACATCTGTTGATGCTTAAAGTTTCAGCCGATGCCATGAAAGATGCCGGACTCCCCCTTAGAGAAGACCGGCCCGGCATGGGTGCCGTCATCGGCATCGACTTTGATTTCGAAGCCACCGATTTTCACCTCCGGTGGAACCTGCATAACCGCGTTGGGAATTGGAAAAAAAGCAGCGGCCTCGGCTTAAATCTTGATGACGAGACAAAAACAGCCCGATGGCTGGCGTCGTTGCAGGATGCATTTGGTCCACCGCTCACCGCCACGCGAACCTTGGGCGCCCTTGGCGGCATCATTGCCAGCAGGATCGCCAGAGAATTTCGTTTCGGAGGGCCCAGCTATGTCGTGTCCAATGAAGCGGCCTCGGGTCTGAAAGCCCTTGAAATCGGAGTCCGATCTTTACAGCAGGAAGAGACCGAAGCTGTTCTTGTGGGAGCGGTGGATCTTTGCGGCGATGTTCGCAGTGTCGTTACCGCCGGCCGGATAAGTCCCTTTACAACACATTCCAAAATCAGCCCTTTTGATCGGTCGGCAGACGGGACACTTCCCGGCGAAGGTGCTGCGGCTCTGGTTCTCAAACGGCTTGACCGGGCCATAAAAGACGGCGACAGGATCTATTCTGTAATTAAAGGGATCGGAAAGGCGGGGGGCGGCGGTGTTCAGACCGGTGCGCCGTCGAAGAATGCCTATGTTCTGTCGCTGAAACGATCTTTTCAAGATGCCGGCATTTCACCCGCTTCCATCAGTTATTTCGAGACCCATGGCAGCGGCAATCCCATGGAAGACCGGATTGAATCAGAAGCCCTGAATGAATATTTTGCCGACCCAAAAACACCGTGTGCCATCGGATCCGTAAAACCAAATATCGGACATGCAGGGGCTGCCTCCGGTCTGGCATCCCTGGTTAAAACCAGCCTTTGCCTGTATCAGGAGATCATCCCGCCGCTGACGAACTTTACGGAAACCGGCGACCCCATATGGCAAACCGATACATTCCATATGCCGGCCTTCCCCCAATACTGGATGAGAGATAGAAAAGACGGTCCCCGCAGAGCATGTACCGGCGCCATGACCACAGACGGCAACTGCATGCATGTCATCCTCGAAGGGTTCGAGTATGAGCCTTTCGAAAGGATACCTGAAAAGGTCAAAAAAGAAAGGAAAAGGCCTCTGGGTTTTATGGCACCGGGACTTTTTGTGGTGGAGGGCAACAGCAAAAAGGAGCTGATCGAAGGTCTGCGTGCCTTGAGCACTCATCTTAAAGACGCTCCGGGCCGAGATGACCCGTTATCTTCTTCTGAAAAAAAAGATCCGGCCATCGATGAAAAGATCGAACCTTTGGCCAGTTCCTGGTATCTTAAAAACAGATTGGATTCAGATAAAAAATTTGCAGTATCCATTGTTGGAGAACGCATATCGCAACTTGAAACATCGATCCATGAGGCTCAAGCTGACGTATCGTCCCATACGCAACAGAACATGAACGGTCCGGGGGGTGTCAGTTTTGCCCCTTCGCCTTTGGGCTCTGACGGTACGGTGGCGTTTGTCTTCCCCGGATCCGGTAACCATTATGTGGGCATGGGCAGAAGCATCGGTGTGCTGTGGCCTGAAATTCTTCGAACGATGGACGCCGAAACCCTTCAATTAAAAACCCAGCTCCTTCCGGACTGTTATATTCCCTGGAGGACATCCTGGACGCCGGGATGGGAAAAGGCCGCCCATGAAAGGATCGTTTCCGACCCTTTAAATATGATATTCGGACAGGTGGTTCACGGCGGGGTTATGGCCAATCTCATCGGAAGTTTCGGCATAAAATCCAACGCGGTTATCGGATACAGCCTTGGGGAATCCGCAGGGCTTTTTGCCGTGGGCGCCTGGCCGGACCGCGGCCAAATGTTAAAACGGATGCTGGCCACCGATCTGTTTACCACCGAACTTGCAGGCCCGTGCAATGCCGCGCGCAAAGCATGGAAAATACCCATCGACGAAGATATCAACTGGTGTGTGGCGGTTGTAAATCGGCCTGCTGATAGAGTGCGCAATATTATCGGCAAATGGCCCTTTGCAAAACTTTTAATCATCAACACACCGGATCAATGTGTCATCGGCGGCATGCAAAACCATGTCGAGGCTGTGATTCGGGAACTGGGCTGTGACGCCGTCTTCCTTCAAGGGGTGGTCACGGTTCATTGTGACGCCGCAGGTCCGGTTGCAGAAGCTTACAAAAAGCTTCACGTTTTTCCCACGGCACCTCCGGAAAATGTCCGATTTTACAGCTGTGCACAAGGATCCGCCTACCATCCCACCCGTGAAAGCGCTGCAGCGTCGATTCTAGAACAGGCCCTTTCGGGTTTTAATTTCAAAACGCTGATCGAGCAGGCCTATGAGGACGGCATCCGAATCTTCCTTGAAATGGGGCCCCATGCTTCCTGTACAGGAATGATAAAAACGATTCTCCATGAAAAACCCCATCTGGCAGTTTCAGCATGCTGCCGCGGAGAGGACGACCCTCTGACAATCCTTAAATTTCTGGGAACTCTGATTTCGGAAAGAGTGCCGGTGGATCTCGACAAACTCTACGGGATCGATGCATACCCTCCCACCGTCAGCGAAACTCTCAAGGGAAAATCAGGCCCTCAGATTAAGCGGGTTGTGGGCGGGAAAACCCCCTCCCCTTCCCTGCCCGAAACAGCAGACGAAACACAGCGGTCGAAAGCAAGCGGGGAAAAGAGGGCGAACGGAACGCAACAGGAAGAAGGCAGTGTCCCCGGAGAAGCGGGACCTCCGTTTCACGCAGACCCCCATGGCGCATCCCCGATGAAGGAGGACTTGCCGTTCACGTCGACCCCCATTCAGTACTCGGAAATAATCGAAACCCTGACAGAGACCACAAGAGCCACAGCCGATGCGCACAAGACGTTTCTCGATTTTTCAAACACGTTGCGCAAAGGTTTTGAGAAAACGTTTGCCGCACAGACACGTCTTCTTGAAACCATCCTCTCCGATAGCGAACAATTGGCCGAATTAGCGCCTCGGAGCTTTTATGCCGATATTCCTGAAGATGAGGATAAAAAGCAACGTACAAAGCCCATAACGCCAAGTGATGCTTCCGATGCGATGCTCCATGCGCCGAGCCCTATGCCCGAGCCGGCGTTTAACCGCGACATGTGCATGGAGTTTGCCATCGGATCTGTTGCCAGGGTACTGGGGCCGGAGTTTGCCGTTGTCGACACATACAACGTCAGGGTTCGACTGCCCGACGAACCGCTCATGCTGGTGGACCGGATTATTTCAATAGCGGGTGAAAAAAGATCTCTCAAGTCCGGACGGGTGGTCACAGAGCATGACGTGCTTCCGGAAGCATGGTATTTGGACGGAGGTCGAGCGCCGGTATGTATATCGGTGGAAGCCGGGCAGGCCGACCTCTTTCTATGCGCCTACCTGGGCATCGACCACGCGGTCAAAGGAAAGAGGAGCTACAGGCTCCTGGATGCCGTAGTGAAATTTCACCGGGGCCTGCCGATGCCGGGTGACGTTATTCGCTACGAAATCGAAATTGACCATTTTTCTCGTCAGGGGGAAACCTATCTATTCTTTTTCAAGTTCGAAGGGTATATCGGCGATTCTCATCTCATCAGCATGTACAACGGATGCGCAGGTTTCTTTACCGAAGAAGAGGTTCGCAATTCAGGGGGCATCCTATTAACCGAAGAAGACACCCGAAGTCTGCCCGGGAAAAAACCTTTGGACTGGAAAAATCTGGTACCGCTTTCTACGGAAAGTTACGATGATGCAGCTGTGGAAGCGCTGAGACACGGCGAACTTTCTAAATGTTTCGGACCTTTTTTTGACGGCATCGATCTTCCTGAATCGCTCAGATTGCCCGGGGGCCGGATGAAACTCATCCATCGAATTCTGCTGATGGACCCTGAAGGCGGACGTTATGGGCTTGGACAAATACGTGCCGAGGCAGATATTCATCCGGACGACTGGTTTCTAACCTGCCATTTCATGGATGACAGGGTCATGCCCGGAACGTTGATGTACGAATGCTGTGCCCACACGCTCCGGGTATTTATTCAGCGCCTGGGATGGGTCACCACCCAACCCGGCGTCTGCTACGAACCCGTAAAGGGGGTCGAAAGCGTCCTTAAATGCAGGGGGCCGGTAACACCGGATACCCGGCACGTCTGGTATGACGTGGACATAAAGGAGCTCGGGTATGCACCGGAACCGTATGTCATCGCCGATGCACGGATGTACGCCGACGGGCATTGTATCGTATCCTTTAAAGACATGTCCCTGAAAATGACCCATGCTACCCGTGAAGACATCGAATCCTTCTGGGAGAAAGAAGAAGACAGAGATCAGACGACAGAGATCAGACGACAGAGATCCGGGATCCGGGATCGGAAAACAGCCCTTTTTGACCAAGACAAGATATTGGCCTTTGCCGTTGGAAAGCCTTCCGAAGCATTTGGCAAACCATACGAAGTGTTCGATCAAGAACGGGTGATTGCAAGACTCCCGGGGCCCCCGTATTCTTTTTTGGACAAAATTGTCGCTGTGGAGCCTGAACCCTGGGTCTTAAAGCCGGGCGGCTGGATAGAAGCCGAATATGAAGTTCCGCCGGATGCATGGTATTTTAAAGCAGACCGATCATCGTCCATGCCCTTTTGCATACTTCTCGAAATTGCACTGCAGCCCTGCGGATGGCTTGCCGCTTACCTGGGGTCTGCCCTTAGAAGTGAAAATGACTTGAAATTCAGGAATCTGGGTGGAAACGCCGTTTTGAATCGCACGATTTTCTCGGAAAAAAAAACACTGGTCATACGCACCCGTATGACCAAAGTTTCCGAAGCCGCGGATATGATCATCGAGCATTTCGATTTTAAAATCCTGCAGGCGAATGAAATCGTTTATTCGGGAGACACCTACTTCGGTTTTTTCACCCAGCAGGCTCTGACCCAGCAGGTTGGCATCCGGGGAGCTGAAAAAGCGGCGTATTCTCCCCCTCCGGATGAACTGAAACGCAGCCGTTCCTGCAGCTTTAAA
>JAQBBE010000058.1:0-6732 GCA_032126435.1 Desulfobacterales bacterium
CCGTGAAGCCAGGCCTCTGTATCGAACCAACCCACCCCCTCCCTACCCTCAAATCGCGCGAAAAAGAGGGCTTCAGGGGGTGGTTGTGCTTGAAGTTCTGGTGGACCCAAACGGGAATGCCGCTGATTTGCGGGTTCTATCTTCCAGCGGACACCCTATTTTGGACAGGACGGCAATGGCTTCTGTAAAACACTGGACCTTTGATCCGGGAACAAGGGGGGGTAAAAAAGTAACGATGTGGGTTCGGGTGCCCATCCGTTTCCAACTGGAATAGGCGCAGATCGTTTTTCAGGGGGGGTGCTTTCCCGTGTAACGATATTGGCGGAGTGGCTTCGTTATTTCAATGATTTAGCAGTGGGGGAGACCGCGGCTCCCCTGAAAAACGTTCCGTCTCTCCATTCAAAAGAAGGGTCGGTGCTGAAACGGGTAGCCGTCCATCCTTCAGGTATTTATGTGCGTGTTGTTTTCCTCCTCGGCTATTAATCTCATAAGATAACGGCCGTATTCGTTCTTCATCGTGTCCGCTGCCAGATTCGCAAGTTCTTCTTTGCCGATGTAACCGAGGTTGTATGCAATTTCTTCAATACATGAAATTTTAAGTCCCTGTCTTTCCTGGATGGCCTGGACGTAACTTGCGGCTTGCTGAAGGGCTTCATGGGTTCCGGTGTCCAGCCATGCAAAACCTCTTCCCAGAAGTTCAACCTTGAGCACCCCCCTTCTCAAATATTCCAGATTAATATCGGTAATCTCAAGTTCTCCTCTGGCGGAAGGTTTTAAATTTATGGCAATATCGACCACGTTGTTGTCATAAATATAAAGACCCGGAACTGCATAGTTCGATTTTGGTTTTTTGGGCTTCTCTTCGATTCCAATGACGTTGCCATTCTGATCAAACTCCACCACTCCGTAGCGTTCGGGGTCTCTTACCAGATATCCAAAGATCAGACCTCCGCTATCAAGTTGAAGCGATCGCTGTAAAATGTTTGAAAGTTTATGTCCGAAAAATATGTTATCTCCTAAAATCAGGCAGACCGGATCTTTTCCAATAAATGATTTTCCGATAATAAAGGCCTGGGCCAATCCTTCGGGTCGGGGCTGTTCTTCATAAGAAAAAGAGAGTCCCAGTTGAGAACCGTCTCCAAGGAGCTTCTTGAATAACGGTAAATCCTCCGGCGTGGAAATAAGGAGTATTTCCCTGATCCCCGCCAGCATCAGTACGGACAGCGGGTAATAGATCATCGGTTTGTCATAGACCGGCAAAAGCTGCTTGCTCACAACACGGGTGACCGGATAGAGGCGGGTGGCTGAACCGCCGGCTAAAATTATTCCTTTCATATTCTCCCTTTCATTTGGGTAAAATGCCTAAATTGAGCTAAAATGCCTAAATTGCCTAAAATTGTTGAATAAACTCTCGAACCCTTTATAAACACCCCTGCGCAATTGGAGATGACACACTTATTTTACCCTAATTACATCAACCAATCGGGGATGATCCTCATTTTTTACGCCATGACAACCTTTTCCGTTGCCCCTTTTATTCCTTTGGTGGCATTTCGGGTGTCGATCACCAAATTGGAATGCTTGACAATCTCGGCATAGTCATAGTCACTATGGTCGGTCACAATGATTGCCGCATCCATTTTTGCAAGCAGGTCCGGAGTAATGGGCGTCGATTCCATCTGAAAATTGTATTTCCGTGTCGTATGCAGTTTGGGTATCCACGGATCGTTGTATTTTAAAATTGCGCCTTTTTCCAAAAGTATTTTCATGATGGCATAACCCGGAGACTCCCTATCATCATCGATGTCTTTTTTGTATGCAATTCCCAAAATCAGGAGGTTGCTGCCGTTGATGCTTTTCCTTTTATTGTTGAGGGCTTCCACGGTTTTTTCAATCACATAATAGGGCATGGAGACGTTGATCTCACCGGCAAGTTGGATGAACCGCGTGGAAAAGTCATACTCCTTGGCTTTCCAGGCAAGATAAAATGGGTCAATGGGAATACAATGCCCTCCCAGACCCGGCCCGGGATAAAACGGTGTATAACCAAAGGGCTTGGTGGCTGCGGCATTAATCACCTCAAAAAGATCGATTCCCATTTTGTGAGCCAGTATTTTCAGTTCGTTGACCAGAGCAATATTCACGGAACGAAAGGTATTTTCCAACAGCTTGGTCAATTCAGCTGCCTGGGTAGAAGACACCGGCACCGTCCGTGTAATGGTGTTATATATGGCCGTGGCAACTTCCAGGCAGGAACGGGTGACGCCTCCGACCACTTTGGGAATATTGGTTGCAGTGAATTCCTTGTTTCCCGGGTCTTCTCTCTCGGGAGAAAATGCGAGAAAAAAATCCTCCCCCACCTTCATATCATTGGATGCAAGGCGAGGAAGAAGCATCTCTTCCGTCGTTCCGGGATACGTGGTACTCTCAAGAACAATAAGTTGCCCGGTTCGCAGGTTGTCGGCAATGGTCTCGGTGGTTTCCAGAAGATAGCTCAAATCCGGCTCCATTTTATCGGAAAGCGGTGTCGGCACGCAGATCAGAATGCAGTCTGTCTCCTTTAAGCGGCTAAAATCGATGGTGACATCAAACTTCTTTCCATCGGTCATTTCTCTGATCGTATCGGCAGGAATGTGCCTGATATAGGATTCTCCGTGAAGAATTTTATCGATCTTTCTTGAATCCAGATCAAAACCGATCACCTGAAAACCTTTCTTTCCAAAATGAAGCGCCAGCGGCAACCCGACATAGCCGAGGCCGATGATGCCGATTCGAGCCGTTTTTTGCTCGATCATCTCCAGCAGTTTTAAACGTGTGCTGTCTTTATCTTTCATAATCGTATTCCAATTCCATTTCTATTAATGATTTTTTACCTTAACAATGACCAGCGAATCCTTGCCCGAGTTTTCCACAAGAAGGGTCTGATTTTCTGAAAGCATCAGAGACTGTCCTTTTTTTAAGGTCCTGCTCTGATGATTTGTCGTTGTTTTAGCCAGGCCTCTGGCGATCACCAGATGTTCGACCGTCGATGTATCGGTTTTAATCTCAAACTTTGAACCTGGATATAGTAGCACCTGAACAACACTGAAATCATCATTTTTCTCCAGGGTCGTCAAGGCTCCCCAGGGATGGTGTACTGTCTTATGCGTTTGATATTCGGTCCGACCCTTCTCCTTCAACTTCTCTACAATAGATTTTACATCCCGGCTGTTTTCCATATCAGAAACAAAAACGGCGTCCGGCGTTTCCACGACAACCATGTTTTTTATTCCGCTGGTGGCTATCAGTCGTTCATGTCCCATGATCAAACAATTTCTGGTTTCTATTGAAACAACGTCCCCGTCAATGACATTCCCGTTGGTATCTTTTGCAATAAAATAATAAAGAGACTTCCATGACCCAATATCACTCCATCCAAAGTCCGAAGGCAAAACAGCGGCTTTGTCTGTTTTTTCCATAATTGCGTAATCTATGGAGATATTCGGCAACAGCGCATACTCTTTTTGAGACGGTGAAGTTCCCTGGAAAGGCAATTGTGTCATTTTTTTTAGAAGCTCGGGCTGGTGAACACTCAACTCTTGAGCCATCACAGATGCTTTAAAGGTAAACATGCCGCTATTCCAAAAGAAATTACCGGCGGCTACATATTTTTTGGCGGTTTCCAAATCAGGCTTTTCAACAAATCTTTTTACGGAAAGCGCCCCATCCCCTATTTCTCCAGCGCCCTCGATGTATCCGTAGCCTGTTTCCGGATAATGGGGTTTAATGCCGAAGGTCACAATATGCCCCATTTCTGCAACCTTTACAGCGGACCGCAATTTTTCCTGAAATGCGTTTCGATCTCGGATGACATGATCCGCAGGGAAAATGCACAATACGGCATCCGCTTCTTTTCTGAGAATATGAAGCATGGCCAATAGAATCGCCGGTGCAGTGTTTCGGCCGCACGGTTCGGCAATGATCTTTTCATCGGCCGATATGTTGATTTCTTCCATGTGCCTTGCAATCTCATGAACATATTCTTTTCCGCAGACAATTCGGAGATTTTCCATGTCTAACAAAGACGTCAGCCGTTTGACGGTGCTTTGGACCAGTGAGTCTTTCCCGATGAATTTAACAAGCTGTTTGGGATGGCGTTCTCTCGATAAGGGCCACAGCCGTGTGCCGGACCCGCCTGCCAATAGAACCGGATATACATTCGATAGTTTTTTCATTGTGTAAATCTCGCTGTTGCATCTTTCTGATGCCATCTCCAAGCGGTTTCGATGATCGTTTCCAAATCTTCATAGCGAGGCTTCCAGCCTAACGATTGTTTTATTTTATCGGAACCTGCAATCAGTGTTGCGGGATCACCCGGCCGTCTTTCGGCTTCCATCGCGGGAATCGGCTTGCCGGTAACGTCTCTGGCCAGGTCGATAACTTCTCTGACCGAATAACCCCGGTTGTTTCCAAGATTATAAACAGCACTCTCTCCACCCTGCAAAAGATTTTCCAGTGCCAGCAAATGCGCCTGGGTCAAATCACTGACATGGATATAATCCCTTACACAGGTTCCATCCGGTGTGGGATAGTCTGTACCATAAACCCTGATATTCTCGCGTTCCCCGGATGCAACTTTCAGAATCAGAGGAATCAGGTGGGTTTCATGGGTATGCATTTCGCCGATGGTGCCGGATTCATCCGCTCCCGATGCATTAAAATATCTCAGACTGATATATTTCAAGGCATAGGCGGAATCACAGTCCCGGAGCATCCTTTCTACGGCGAGCTTGCTGGCACCATAAGGGTTGGTGGGGTTGCATGGATGCGTCTCCGTAATGGGCAGTTCAACCGGCTCTCCATAAACCGCAGCCGTAGAAGAGAAAATAAACCGTTTGATATCATGTCGAATCATTGCACTCAAAAGCGTTGTGGTTGAGGCCATGTTGTTATGATAATACTTCAAAGGATTTTCCATGGATTCGCCCACCAGCGAAAACGCAGCAAAATGCATGACCGTTGAAATCCGGTGGGTCGAAAATAATCGATCCAGCAAATCCGAATCACCGAGGCTTCCTTCCACAAAATTTCCGCCTGTCAGGAGTTCGCGGTGGCCGGTGGAAAGATCATCCAAAATCATCACATCGTAACCCGACTCAATCAGGTCCTTGACCATGTGAGACCCGATATATCCGGCGCCGCCCACAACCAGAATTTTGCTTTTTTCCATTTTCAAGGTAAATACCACGCCCCTTCAAGTATAATGGGTTTTAATCCAGGTCTGATATTCCCCGCTTTTTACGCGCGCTACCCATCTGCGGTTGTCCATATACCATTTTATGGTTTCGCGAATCCCGGTTTCAAAGGAAGCTTCCGGGCGCCAGTTCAATTCCTGATTCAATTTGGTAAAATCAATGGCATATCTCCGGTCATGACCGGGCCGGTCTTGGACAAATCGGATCAGGTCTCTTCGCGACCGGTTGTCGTTCAACCGGTTTGTTTCATCCAAAATATCACAGATCATTTCCACAAGTTTAAGGTTCTCCATTTCACTGTTGCCCCCGACATTGTAGGTCTCACCTGTCTTTCCGTTTTTCATGATGGTCCAGATGGCGGTGCAGTGATCCCTGACAAAGAGCCAATCTCTTACATTGAGGCCATCTCCGTAAACCGGCAGGAATTTTCCTTCAAGGGCATTGAGAATCATCAAGGGAATGAGTTTTTCCGGAAACTGGTAGGGGCCGTAATTGTTCGAACAGTTGGAGATCGTCATTGGAAGGCCGTAGGTCTTATGATATGCCCGCACCAGATGATCGGAAGACGCTTTGGAAGCGGAATATGGACTGTTGGGCTTATAAGGCGTATTTTCAGTAAAATAGCCCTCCCTGCCCAAGCTTCCGTAGACCTCGTCCGTACTGATATGATGAAAAAGAACGATGTCTTTCAGCCGTGATCTGGCACACTCCAGAAGATTGAACGTCCCCATAATATTGGTCTGGATAAAGGCATCCGGTTTTACAATTGACCGGTCCACATGAGATTCAGCGGCAAAGTGACAAACGCTGTCGATTTGATATTCGTCAAATATCCCGGCCATTTTGCCGGCATCGCATATGTCCGCTTTGATAAAAACATACCGTTCGGGGAAATCTTTTCCAATATCGGTCAAATTTTCCGGATTGCCGGCATAGGTCAATTTGTCGACATTCACGATACCTCCGGTAAAATCGGATTCCTGGAGCAGGTACCGGATGAAACCTGTACCGATAAACCCGCACCCGCCTGTAACCAGTAAGTTCTTCATTTGCTTACACGTCCCTTTCAATCTCTTTTAGCAAAATTGATTTTCTAAGAACCGATACCATTGGGGTGAAATTTTTGCAAAACAATTTGACTCCATTTAAGGGATCAAGATATAAAGTTACGACAAACCGGCTGCCGTACAGTATCGAAAGAACCTTACACCAAAACGGTTCGGTTCCGGGTTCAAGGTTCCGGGTTCAAGGGTTATAACCGATTAAAACTACCCAAAAATTTAATTGAAATTCGGAATGGATGAAGCCCGAATCCCATTGATGCGAGCTGTTTGAGGTTTTTCAACCCGGAACCTTGAACTCTGAACCGCTCAACCTTGTATAACATAGACTGATGAATATGTCTTCATTGGATATTATTGCAGATCGATATTTAAACTACCTGATTTTCGAAAAGGGGCTTTCGGAAAAAACCATTGAATCGTACAGCATGGATTTA
>JAQBBE010000059.1:0-10354 GCA_032126435.1 Desulfobacterales bacterium
CAAAATTATGATGTAGAAATTACGGACTATCATTAGGAGGCCAATATGACAAAGAAAAAGCTTTCTCCCATTCATCCCGGTGAAATCCTTGAGGAGGAGTTTCTAAAACCAATGGGTATCAGTCAATATCGACTGGCCAAAGACATAAGCGTACCGCCAAGGCGTATCAACGAAATTGTACATGGGAAAAGATCAATTACTGCGGATACGGCACTCCGTTTAGGAAAATTTTTTGGCATTTCAGCTCAGTTTTGGTTAAACCTTCAAACGAGATATGATCTTGAGGTTACAGAAGATTTGTTAGCAGATCGTCTTGACAAAGAGGTGCACGCCTTAAATGTTGGTGCGACTTAATCTATCTCCCATTGTTATCAATGGCATGAACTCTGGGGTTCCGCTGCGCTTCATTGCAACCGCTTATGCAGAGCGTCAAAGGAGAACAGAATGAAAATATTTGCCATTAACTCCAGTCCTCGTGTTGGGGGTCAGAGCAAAACCGAACTCATGCTTAATCATCTTGTAGAGGGGATGCGCGATGCCGGAGCTGCGGTCGATGTCGTGAACCTGCGCGAGAAAAACATCAAAAATTGCATCGGTTGTTTCACGTGCTGGACGAAGACCCCCGGTCATTGTATTCACAAAGACGATATGACCAAGGAACTTTTCCCTAAATGGCTGGAAGCCGATCTTGTTGTCTACGCTACACCCCTTTATTATCACACCATGAATGCTGCTATGAGCACATTTAGGGAGCGCACGCTCCCGGCGATCCAGCCTTTCTTCGAGCAAAGCGATAGTGGAAAAACATTCCACCCTTTGAGAAGCAAGATCCCGCCAGCGGTGTGGCTTTCTGTGTGCGGATTCCCCGATGAATCGGAGTTTGATGCGCTCTCAGACTATTTGAATCGTACGCGCCATAAAGACGTAACCCTTGTAGCTGAAATCTACCGGACCGCTGCCGAAACAATAACGAATCCTTTTTTTGAGGAAAAAGCAAGCGACATACTGGATGCAACAACACAGGCAGGGAGAGAATTAGTAGAATCCATGAAAGTCTTTCCCGGGACAATGGCGAGGATCAGACAACCTCTCACAGATTCTCAGTTCTTTGCCGAAATGGGCAACCTCTTTTTGAAAACCTGCATCGCCGAAGGCGTGACACCCAAAGAGTTTGAAAAGAAAAACATGGTTCCGCGTCCCGATTCCCTTGAAAGCTTCATGTGGCTCTTTCCCTTCGGCCTTAATTCTGAAGCAGCCGGTGATCGAAAGGTGATCCTGCAATTCAACTTTTCCGGTCACGTGGAAGATTCATGCTATTTCATTCTTGAGAAGGGTAACGTCGAAGCAAAAAAAGGAATTGAAGAAAACCCGGATCTCACTATTAAGACGCCCTTTGACGTGTGGATGGACATTATGACCGGCAAGGCTGACGGTCAGCAGATGTTTATGGAACAAAAATATACGGTAACCGGTGACATAGGATTAATGATACAGTTATTTAAGACGGAGGGTGACCCGTAACGGCCTTCCAACCGTTCGCTTCGCCGATCCGAAAGGGGCTTGCAGCTTGAGGTATTACCCAATTATGATCAAAGCCCGGCACGGATAAGTGCCGGGCTTTGAATTTAAAATATGAATAACTATATCCGTCAAATCAAGCTATACCAATGGAATGTTAAATGAAATACCAAATTTGAAAATCTGAAAAACAGCAAACCTGTTTTTAAAACGATCAAAGGGATTAGCGATCAAATAAAAGTCGGAGAGTTTAATTTATTTGAGTTCGACCCGGTAAAAGCTGAGGAAGACAAATAGTAATTGTGCATCCGGGGCCGTCGTTGTTTTTTGCATGAACTGTTCCTCCCATTAGAGTGGCAAATTTTTTAACAAGTGCAAGACCGATACCGGTTCCCCCTGTTGTTCTGGTGAGTGAGCTTTCGGCCCGGTAAAAATCGTCAAAAATCTTTTTCAATGCATGGCGAGGGATGCCAGGACCTGTATCGGATACGCTGATATTCACACAGTCCGCATCATGATGAAGCTTGAGCGTAATCTCCCGGACGGTAACAGTTTTTCCGAATTTCATGCTATTTTCGATAAGATTGATCAGTATCAGGATCATGACCTCTCGATCATATTTAAACGGTCGGACATCATCTGTATTCACAATTAGGGTAAACCCTTCCTTCTTGAGTTTCTCACTCATTACCGCCTCAACTTCCCGTACCACTTCATCGAAGGTGCCTTCCTTCAGATTAACGTGCCGCTGCTTTTGTTCCAGCTTCGACAGTTCCAGAACATTGTTTATCAAACGAGACAGGCGGGCGCTTTCGGATCCCAGTATTTTAAGGTAGTCTTGCTCCCGATCCTGGTCACGGGCGATACCCTGTTCCAGCATTTCAATATACATTCTGATATTGGTCAGCGGGGTTTTCAGTTCATGGGTGACCGATGATACAAATTTAGAACGCCGCTCTGATAGGTCAACCACAGCCTGTGCGCTTTTGTAAATGGCAAACAGGCCCATAAGAATAATAAAGACCAGTATAACGATGATAATATTCAGTGTTCCCCGGCTGGCAGATCGAGGGATTTGATCACAAAGTAGTGTCGCGTTTAAAAAGGTAAATGGGGAAGGAAATGTCCGGTTAATTTTAAAATTCACCCTTTCGGCGGCAGCGCCGGTGTTAACAATTTCGGTTTCAATGCCCTGATTCATTATTTTAAGGCTCAGATTCGTATAGCGTGCCAGAGGCTGCTTGACAAAATGCGTCTCGGCCAGATGATTTAAAAATGCTTTGACTTGGACAATGAAACCCTGGCGATAGATTTGGTTGTTGATCATTATGCGACGAAAGATAAAGACTTGATCGTTGTTAATAAATATAGACTGCAGGGGTGCCACTTCGACTTGATATTTTTCCGTCTCGGAAGAAGGCGCAGACCGTAATTCTCTTTCAGCACCATCATGAATCTGTATCTTACGCTCAGGCTTTGCCACTGATGATTCTTCGGACTTTTCGGCTATTTGCTCTTTGGCATACCATGAAAGATCCCTGCCCGATCCGGATTCCGATCCTTTTCGCCTGGTTATCAGCTTTTTATCCTGGTCCTTGGGGATAATTTTCAATGCCTGGCCGACGGTAATCTGCTCGACTCTTTTCTCTTTGCGGCCTAGATACGCCTTTGGTTTCTGAGATTCTGACAGATCCAGATATTTGTCTGCAAAGCCCGAGGCCGTTTTTTCTTCTTGCTTTAGGGGAATTTCGTTCAAAAATGCCTTGGCAGTATCGGCAGCCGTTAAACGTTTCTGGTTGAAAATTCTGTTCGCATCTTCGAGCTGAGAAATCAAGGCGCTTCGATCGCTGGAAACGCTTTTCCCGCTTTCTACCAAAGGGGTTTGAAACGAACCGTCCGGGTTGTTTTGAAGGTAGCCCAGGATATAATTTTTTTCGGGAAGTTCGGACAATGGGGATGGTACTGTCTCCGTTGAGCCGGAGATTAGACCGGAAGGCGTGAATCTATAATTGTATTCGTCTATGCCTCGTGCTTCCTCTTTAAGGACAATAGACGTCAGGTCTTCTTCCATCTCGTAAAACAGCGTTTCCGCAAAATAGCGTAATTTGCCCGTTTCTTCCTGCCCCAAGCCCTGATACGTCCTTAAGATTAGATAGGCCAATGGAATCGAGAGCGTTACGCAAAAGATAAGAATATAAATTTTGAGCCTTTTCATTCTTCAGGGTCCAGTCGATAGCCTTCCCCCCGGATCGTTAATATGAAGGGGGTGTCTTCAATAAGTGTTTTGATTTTTTTCCGAAGTTTTAGGATATGAATGTCTACGGTTCTCGTTTCGATGTCAGCGTCAGCGTACTGCCAAACCTCTATGAGCAGCTCTTTTTTTGAAACAATCCGTTCCAAATGACGATGAAGGTAGACGATGATGTCCATTTCTCTTCGGGTAAGTTCAACGGTACGGTCTTGATAGGAAGCTATCAAGGTTTTCCCGTCGAAAAAAATATCCTTAAAACGGACCTGTTCGTTTCCCAGGTTTTTCCCTGTCCGTCTGAGGATCGCTTCAACCCGGACCATCAATTCTCTGAGAGAAAATGGCTTGCTGACATAATCATCTGCACCGGCCTTAAATCCGGTCACGACATCATCCTCTGAGCCTTTTGCCGTAAGGATGATAATTCCCTGGCCCGGTTTTTTTTTGCGGACGGTTCTGCATATTGAAAATCCATCGAGAGTCGGCAGCATCACATCCAAGATGATCAGATCATAGTTTTCTTCAAGACTTGCCTCAAGTCCCTGACCGCCGTCTTCTAATCCCGTTGCCTCGTATCCGTTGAAAACAAGCACATCAAGGAGTCCATTCAGAATAGCTGGGTCATCTTCCACAACAAGAATACTGGCTCTGGGTTTTTTCATCGGTTCTTCTCGTGCGGGTTGCTGTTTGTGAGTCCGTTAATAATGAAATTAATGTTTTTCGTTGTTTCGTGATGATTCTTTTGGTTCCCGGTTTGCCCGGTTCAGATCATATCCCATACGACCCTGGCTTCATTATTATACCAATTCGCTCATTTTTCAAAGTAAAACTTTTGTAAAAATAACCGGCATTCTTTTTACACTTCTTTGAATTGTGTTTTGCAGTCTGATCGACAATACTAGGACACGAAGCACATTACTATCATCTTTACTTTAAAGGAAAGGAGAAACGTCATGAAAAGAAAATATCTAAAACCCATTTTTTTTATCGGATGCCTAATCGCCATCACAGGGGCTGCAATGGCATACTCAAACAAAGGAAACCTCTCGGTGCCGAGCCTGATCAACGGTCCGGATACAAGTACTCCTGATCAAAACGGGATTGTCTCTCTTTCAGGTCGACTGGTTCAGGATAAGATTCTCCAGGGCGGAGATGGAACGGTGAACCTCTCACTCAGCCTGCATGCAGTGGATGTTTTTGCTCCTGACAGGAGTAATGCCCGTAATGTCGACATGGTGATTGTGCTGGATCGCAGCGGATCTATGAAAGGAAGTAAAATAAGAGATGCCAAACGGGCTATTTTAAACCTGTTATCCGACTTATCCGATACGGACCGGTTTGCTCTGGTTACCTATTCCGACGGCGTTGAAAAATATTCCGATCTGGTCCATGCAACAAGATCCAACCGTAAACACTTGATATCTTCAGTTAAGAAGATATGGGCAAGCGGAGGGACCAACCTTGGAGCAGGACTCCAGACAGGGGTCAACACGTTATTGAAGTCTAAACATATTGGAAATACCGGAAAAGTCATTTTGATTTCAGACGGGCTCGCCAACAGGGGGATTACCGATCCGATGTCACTCGGTCATATGGCATCCGTCGGCGTGGAGAAGGAGTTTTCGGTAACCACGGTCGGGGTCGGAACTGAATTCAACGAACATTTGATGACCCTCATCGCGGATCAGGGAGCCGGCAACTACTATTATCTGGAAAATCCCAATGCTTTTGCTGAAGTATTTAAGAAGGAGTTTTACCATTCAAAAATAGCCGCTGCAACCGCAGTGAAGGTTCAAATTCCTCTAAAAAACGGATTGTCGTTAGTAAATGCTGCCGGATACCCAATTAAGGTCTCCGAAAATCAAGCTATCTTTCATCCCGGGGATCTGCGTTCAGGTCAAACCCGCAAACTTTTTCTGACATTTAAGATGCCCACGCATAAGGAAAACACATTTAAAATAGACGGAATTACGGTTCAATATCTTCAGAAGGGAAAAATTTATACCGCGTCACTGTCAAAATCCTTTCAGGTCGCCTGTGTGAAAAATCAACGGGAGGTCATTTCTTCCATAGATAAGGATGAATGGGAAGATAAAGTAATCCAGGATGATTACAATAAACTCAAGGAAGAAGTGTCAAGGGACATAAAAGATGGAAAGGAGCAAATGGCTCTGGATCGTATACAAACATACTACAGAGAAAAAGAGCAGGTTAATGCTGCGGTCGGTTCGGGAAAAGTGGCTGAAAATCTGACAAAAGGAGTCAATGAGTTGAGCAGTATTGTGGCGGATACGTTTAAGGGAAGTCCTCAGGCAGTTATGAAAAAACAAAAAGCCAATTCCAAAGCGCTTCAATATGAAGGGTATAAGGGAAGAAGAACAAATTAGCCTGAGTATTACATGCAAAGTATCCAAAAGGGTTTAATTGCTTTTTACTGAACGTTTATTACTGAATTAAAATATGTGTTTTTAATAATTCATTTGAACCGTCTATATGAATTAATAGAGTGGCAAAGGTCACTAGAAAGGAGATTATTATGGGAATTTTGACACGCATCGTTCATCTATTCAAGGCAGACATCCATGGTGTTATGGACCAGTTGGAGGACCAGGGTCTTCTTCTCAGACAGCATCTAAGAGACATGGAAAAAGCGCTTTCCCAAAAAGAGGCGAGACTTAATAAGATGGTAGCGTCCCGCAGAAAGGCACAGCAGGAATATGATAAATATAAACGGGAAAGTGAAAAAATGGATCAAGATCTGACAACGTCAATTGAAAAAGACAAGGATGATATTGCGCGGCTGCTTATAAAAAAGCTTAAATCATTGACCGGCCACCGGGATGAACTCGGCCATCATATCGAAGTTCTGGATCAGGAGATTGCCCAGCTTCGAGATTATGTGGAAAAGCAGCGGCTTCAATACGAGCAATTCCAACTCAAGTCAACGGAATACTTCCATAAAAGCGAGCAACAAGAATGGGAGAAAACACTGTCTGACATTATCCCAAACAATATCGAACGGGGTCCTCGAGAAGAAGAAATAGAACTTGAGCTCCTTAAGCGGAAGGAAGCTATTAGAGGAGGTGAACAGACATGAAGATCACAAAACAACCGATCAGAACGACCGTTATTTTTGGCCTTATCTGCGGACTCTCATTCATGCCGTTGAGTTTGGGGCTTTGCACCTTTTTTCCCTGGCCGATAGCCTTTAGCATCATCCTCTGGTCATATATCGCGATTTATGGGTTTCTTCTGACCCGCTGGAGTGGAAAAAGTCCGCTATCGATTATATTTCCACTTCTGCTGCTTCTTATTTTCGTATTTGTGACAAGCTCTCATAGCGCTTTTTTACTCCTTATGCTTGCAATTTTCAGCTGGATTCGAAGCGGTATATGTTTTAAAAAGCGTTTGTCCCGAATGTTTAGTGCAGAGCTTTTGCTTACATTCGGCGGAGCAGCTCTGATAGGCTGGTTCACACCGCATTCCACGCTTACCTGGGCTTTGGGCATCTGGATGTTTTTTCTGGTGCAATCGCTCTATTTTGTTAAATTTGAAGGTATAGCCATAGAAGAAAAAGTTGCGGTGGATCCTTTTGAGGATGCTATGTTTCGGGCTGATAAAATAATCGCAGCACGGTTATATTCCTAACCCGGATTTCTTGTTTGTTGAAAAATAAATAAAAAAATGTTTTTTAAAGGGGAAGGTGGAGGGTTTCCCCCGCCTTCCCCTAAGAAAACGAAAAAGTTTTCTTTATTCGATAAAACCATTGAAAATGACGGAAGAGAAGGAGCATTTCTTGGGCTACAAGCCCGGTCTTACGTTCCTTCCTTCCGCTTTTGCATTTGTCATAACAGCAAAGCGGGGCTAAAACGTAACACAACCTAATATCAGCACAATACACGTTGAACCCTGTATGGCCCGGTTATCCAGCAACCTAAATCACAACATTTAGAACAAATGATTATATAGGAATTTATTTAAACCCCTGCCGTTGTGGTTTCTTGCCAAAAACCCAGCATATTGTCCAGATTTTTGGGACCACCGCCAAGTACTTCGGGCTGAGCAAATCCGCGGTCAGTCGGGCGGCCACAATAGGCCAAAAACTCATCGTCGATCAATTCTTGTCCCTGAAAGAATAGAAACGCGTAATTTCAACCCCGTACCCTTTTACCATATTGATGATTGACACAATATACCTAGTTGGTATATTGTGTATACCATGAATTTTGAATTTGACCCAGTAAAATCAACAACGAATAAAAATAAGAATGGGATTGATTTCATTGATGCTCAGGCGCTTTGGAGTGATCCTGACTTATTGGAGATCCCTGCAAAAACGACCGATGAACAGAGATTTCTTGTTGTTGGGAAAATAGGTGAAAAACATTGGTCAGGGATTATCACACATCGCGATGAGAATATAAGGATTATCTCAGTACGACATGCCAGGATTGAGGAGATTGAGCTTTATGAAAGCTAAAGAATTGGATAAAAAATTTGATGAGGGAGAAAGCGTAATAAAAAATTTGGATCTTTCAAAGGCTAGACGTCCTAACCAGGAGCAAAGAAGGGTCAATGTCGATTTCCCTCTCTGGATGATTCAGTCTTTGGATAAAGAGGCCAAACGACTTGGTGTTCCTCGGCAATCGATTATCAAGATCTGGCTTGCTGAGAGATTACATAAATCTTCAACCTTATAATATTCGAACCTGTCACTTAAGAGGGACCGGGAAAGCTATGCTACTTTAAATATTCAATTATTTTTAGTTGTTGAGGCATTTCTAACTGTTTATACATTATCGTTTCCCGGCCCCTTAGTTCATCGTTACGGTAAAGAAATAGGAGCTGAAATATTAATGAAAACCATCGGAATAATCGGGGGACTTGGCCCAGAGTCAACTGTTGATTATTACAAAGAAATAATTGCTGCATTTAATGCAAAATATGTTGAAATGGCCTACCCGGAAATTATTATTTACAGTGCAAACATCAATGAATTTATGAAATTTGTTGAAACCAGGAATTGGCCCGGACTTTCAGAGTGGCTTTTAGATAAAATATCTTCTATTCATCGAGCGGGTGCGGAATTCGCTGTAATCGCATCTAACACACCGCATATCGTTTTTGATGAAATAAAATCAAAGTCCCTGATACCCCTTTTGAGCATCGTCGAGGAGACATGCAACAAAGCTCAAGAAATGGATTTAAAAAATATTGGTTTAATGGGCACCAAACTCACTATGGAGGCGGACTTTTATAAAAAACCGTTTATTTCTAAAGGAATATCGGTTGTTGTCCCTTCTGAGGAGGAACAGCAGCTAATCCATCATAAGTTATTCTCAGAAATTGAATTAGGAATATTTAAAGACTCAACAAGAGAGGAACTGTTAGCAATCGCAAAAAGAATGGTGGATGAGGAAGAAATCGACGCATTAATTTTGGGGTGCACTGAACTGCCATTAATATTAACCGAAAGCAAATATGGTATTCCTTTTTTAAACACTACAGCAATTCATTGTGAACGCATTATCAAGCATTGCCTCCAAGATTAAAATGTGAACCCTAACATGCGCATTGACAACTGACGGGGAAAGCCTACCGGATTTCCCGCAGGTCACGCGGGTTATGCACCCAAAAAAAAATGTACTAGAAACGGCAGATCAAAAATAGGTGAATCACATGTTTAAAAAAATTCTATTATTTTCCATATTGTTAATTTTGTTGGGTTGCCAACAGGACAAACATGAATGGAATCCTATCTTCGAGGAAACCAGCTTTAATTATATTAACGACAATTTAGAGCGGTCATTATTATTAGTAGATGACGCATATTCAGAAGCAACCAAAAACAAGCAACCATCAATTCAAGAAAAGCTAACCCAAGCTAAAAATAACCTGCTTGAAATAAAAGACTACTACGTTCCACTTACAACCGTTAGACAAAAAATATACGATGCCGAAAGATATTACAAATTGAACAATATTAAAAAATCAAAAAAATTGCTTGAAGACTCAAAATTAATACTCACATCATTAGATGTGAAGACAAAAAGCGAGAGTTTTGACAAGGTAATTTTAGACTTAAACTCAATGATTAATAAAGTAATTTTAACATTTGACGAAAAATCAACACCTAATACATACGATAAAATGAAAATTTTAGGCGAGCATATAAACTTAATGCTCTTCAGAGGCGATCTTGTGCTTTCAGGGATTAAATTTGAAAAATAAATGCATAGCCACCGGCTTCAAAGACAAATTACCTCCCCCATAGTTTAGGTGAAAAAATGCCTGTTGAAAGCTATTTGCAGAATCATTCCAAGGCTCAATTCAGCCACGGTATTTGTCCTGAATGTGCTGAAAAATATTATCCCGATTATAATCTTTATGACGAATGAACGGTGATGCCTTCATCGTTCATTATGATTATTATCATTAAGCGGTGAAACATGCGAAAGATATAAAGGCAACCTGCACATCCTGGTTTGTTTCACACCTATCTGCATCTCCAAGTTTCGCAGGAGTTTTCACAGTGGAATACCGCCTCGCCTCTTTCCCACTGAATGGTAATATGCTCGATTCCGAAGC
>JAQBBE010000060.1:0-4534 GCA_032126435.1 Desulfobacterales bacterium
TCAATAATTTTGAAATGGAGACAGATTCCATCGGCAATTTGTCTGCCGGTCATTACTCCACGACTCAAAAGGAGTTTAAAGATAAGATCTTCAATTAGTTTTTCGTTGAGTCCGGTTTGACTCAGATTTTCCAAGACAGGAGGATAAAACTTTTTTCGAGACAGATCCTCGCTGGAACCATTCACCTTGTCAAAAAGTTCTGTATATGTAGAACCTTGGCGTTTAAGACTCATGTTTGATTCCTTTTACTCAGGGGTTCGATAATTATTCGACACGGGTGTGCACCCCATTTGTAAGTCTCGCTGGTTAGTTGTTGTATACCCTTCAAATATCAGCAATCAATCAGACAGTCAACCCGCATATTTACATAATTTTAGCCAATTCCATAGATTTTGAGCCCAGTTCGTCCGTATGCTTATTACAGGATTTTTCTGGAGATACGCTTGTCAAAAATCGTCTGGATCAATGGCGTCGCCATTTGTCAAGGATGATGGTGAACCATGGTCTTTTTTCAACGGTATCAAGGGGTGCGGTTGATTTTAACGATTCTGAATCATCCGTGCCAACGCTTCCAAAGCCATACGGTAACCTTGAACACCGAATCCTGCAATCTGGGCGGTTGCCACATCGGATATAACGGATTTGTGTCTAAAGGATTCCCTTTTATAGACGTTGGAAATATGTATTTCGATGACAGGGATGTCGAGCAGAAGCAGTGCGTCTCGGATGGCGATACTGGTATGGGTATACGCAGCAGGATTGATAATAAGCCCTTTTTGTGTACCTGCGGCTTCCTGGATCTTATCAACAATGGCCCCTTCATGGTTGGATTGAAAGGCCTCAACGGCAAGGCCCAGTCTTTTCCCGAGTTTTTCAAGGGATGCGTTAATTTCATCGAGGGTGGTCTTGCCGTATATTTCGGGCTCTCTTTTTCCCAGCATATTCAAGTTGGGACCGTGAATGACCAATACGTTCGAGTTTTCTTTGCTCTGCGCCATGGTATCATCTGCTCCTGTTTTACTTGCCGATTAACGCTCGAAATTGAGATATGGTTTTTTGGTAGTCCGTACTTTTGAAAATTGCAGACCCGGCCACAAAGACATCCGCTCCGGCATCCGATATGTTTTTAATGGTTTTTTCGTTGACCCCACCGTCAATCTCGATAAGGGTCGCCAGCCCCCGGTTTTGTATCATTCCCCGGAGGGCGCTGATTTTATCTAAACTGTTGGGTATAAAATTCTGACCACCGAATCCCGGATTAACGCTCATTATCATTATAAAATCAACATCTTCCAATACCCACTCGATGGTGGACAGCGGAGTTGAGGGATTCAATACAACACCGGCACGAAGACCGGATTCTTTTATCATCTGGATCGTTCGGTTCAGGTGGATGCACGCCTCTACCTGAACTGAAATCAGGTCGGCCCCAGCTTTTGCAAAATCGGCGATGAAGCGTTCCGGATTTTCAATCATCAGATGGACGTCCAGTGGAAGTGATGTTGCACGTCTCGCAGCTTCAACGATCAAAGGACCGATGGTGATGTTTGGCACAAAATGGCCGTCCATGACATCGACATGAATCCAGTCTGCTCCGGCGTCTTCAACCGATTTAATTTCAGCACCCAGTTTTGAAAAATCGGCAGACAGTATGGATGGTGCAATATATTTCATCGTCAAATCTCCCATTCCGACAATTCGGAAATCCGATTTAAAGGTTGATTTGGTTTAATAAAACACAAAATACAAGTAATATCAAACAGTTTTATTCGAACCTTCCCACGATATGTATCTCATGTCAAGTATCAAGACCACTTATCCGGCTTCGAAAACCTGGGTTTTAATCAACTCGCCATCCTCATAAAGGAAGACCGTTGCATTGTTGTGTTTGGGGATGATCAGCCAGATGTCCTCCCCGGGTTTTATGAAATTGTCGAATATAACGTTAGAAACTCCGTAACTGTTTAAGACGACCCGGATATGTTTTTTTAAAAAGCCGTCTTTAAGCCGGTATCTGAACAGGCTCTCCCCCTGTGAGCCGGGAAGATTTCCCGGGTCTTTTGCACCGGGTTTTCGGTTGATAACAAGGTTGACAGTGGAACCTTCGATGACGCGATGCCCGGATAACGGTTCCTGATCGACAATGGTATTAAGGGTTTTTTCTTTGTGAAAAAGAGAGGTTATTGCTCCAAGCAGCAGATTTCTATTTTCCACCTGCGGAATTGCTCGGTCAAGGGAGAGCCCTCTAAGATCCGGCATTTGGTAAGCCCGTGGCCGGATTCCCATACTGACCAGGAGATTAACACATCCGCCCCGGGTTGTCACGATTTCTGGAGAAGGCACTTGTGCAATGACGGCCTCTTTTTTTATGATATTGTTGTACGTACTGGATATTTCCCCCAGACACAAGCTGTTTTCTTCCAGAATGATTTGAGCCTGTTGAACCGAAAGCCCTTCAAGATTGGGCATCAAAATAAATTTTGGACCTTTTGAAATTATAATCCTGACATCACGTTCCTTTTTTATTTCCGATCCGGGTTCCGGGTCCTGCAAGATCACGTTGTTTTTGGGGACTTCGGCGCTGTATTCGGATCCTTCGACTTTTGTATTCAGTCCCAAATCTGTCAACAGCTCGAGAGCATAGACCACATCTTTTCCAATCAGATCCGGGACCACAACCGTATCTTCACTTTTGATGATGAGTGTGAGGGTCAAATACGCACTTCCAGCAACAATAAAGATAAATACAAAAAACAGCGCGGCGATTTTCAATACACGTGGGATCACTTTATACGTTTCATGTGGATGGAAAAAAAACCATCCATGTTGTGAAGATGCGGAGAAGTTTTAAAATATCCATCTTCTGTTATCAGAGAACGTGCTTTAAAAGGTAATCCATCCGGACTTTTTTCTATAGCAAACTCCGAATGTTTATTCAAAAAACCTTTTATCACCGATTCATTCTCTTCGGGTTCCGTGCTGCAGACCGCATAAACCAGGACGCCTCCCGGCTTGACAAGATCTGCCAAGTTATCCAGAAATTTCGACTGTCTTTTTTCATGATCGAACAAATCCAGTTCCGACATGCGCCATTTTGCATCCGGATTTCTTCTTAAAACACCCAGTCCGGAACAGGGCGCATCTAAAAGAATACGGTCAAAATTTTTATAATCTTCTCTGTTGAAAGGTTCGTTGAGATCGTGGGTGCGGGTCGTCACAATGGAAATTCCCAGACGATACATCTCGGATTCCAGCCGCCCCAGCTTTTTTTTATTTTTATCCATGGCGATGAGTCTGCCGCGGCCGTTCATCATCTGGGCGATATGTCCTGTTTTTCCGCCAAGACCGGCACATGCATCTAAAACCGTTTCACCCGGCCGCGGATTCAGAAGAAGCGTAACCAACTGTGCGGCTTCATCCTGGACCTGGAATAGCCCGTCTTTAAAGGCGGCTAGTTCCGGAATAGATTCCTTTGGGCTTAAAAAAGAGACGCCGTCCGGAGCGTAGGCGGTGTACTCAACCTTTTCCGTATATTCTTCCAGGAAATTTTTCAGTTTTTTACGACGGGTCTTTAGCGTATTGCATCGTACGGTTATGGGGGGAATGGTGTTGATTGCATCGCAGATCTGTTCGGTGTCAATCGGGCCGAACCGATCCAACCACCTTTTAATCAGCCATTTCGGATGTGACTTTTTTACCGCCAGTGCCGATACAGGATCATTTTCAAGATCCGGAAAAGGAACGTGTTCGTATTCTCTGGCGGCACGTCGCAGCAGCCCGTTTGCAAAACGCACAACGTACGGCGCGGCGACAGATTTTACCATTTCAACCGATGTGTTTACTGCAGCCGACACGGGAATCCTGTCCAAATATATGATCTGAAAAAGTCCGAGCCGCAAAATATTCAGAACCCTGGGATCGATTTTGCCTAAACGGGTTTTTGAAAAATAGTCTATGATCCAATCGAGCCGCCCCCGCCACCTCAGAACGCCGTATACCAGGGCCTGGACGAATGTTCGGTCCTTTCTGGTTAAAAGGGTATTTTTAGAGAGAAGATCATCTAAAATGTTATCGAGGGTATTATGCCCTTTATCAAGGGTGTTCAAGATATGCAGCGAGGTTTTCCGTGCCGTGTCGGCCATACGCATAAGTCCTTGGACATCCGGTCGATTCGAGGCTGATAGAATTTAGATGTCAGTGCAAAGTTGTTCCGGGAGTCAAAGGGTATCCACGCAGGAAATCTTTAATCAAAAGACGCTTTCCGGAGGATCCCTGAATCTCCATAATAGACAAAACGCCTTCTCCGGTGGCGACCCGAAGTTCATCGGGAAAGCCCTTGATCACGGTACCGGGAGTTTTGGGAGTATCCATAAAAATGGGCCTGGCTTTGTAAATTTTAAGGCGTTTGTTTTCATGAAAGGTGAAGGCGCCGGGCCATGGGGTGACCCCACGAATGAGCGCTTCCAGGGCGCTGGCCGGCATTTCCCAATTCAAACGGCCGTCGTTTTTTTTAAGAAGGGGTGCGTATGTGGCT
>JAQBBE010000061.1:0-5472 GCA_032126435.1 Desulfobacterales bacterium
ACCAATACCATCGCACTTCCCCCTGAGGAGGCTTATGGTCCTCATAAAAAAGAACTCGTATCTGTTATGGAAAGATCCGGTTTTCCCCAAGAAGTACATTTGGAAGTTGGGAAGAGACTGAGAGTTCGCAAACAAGATGGAAAATATACCGTAGTTACAATAAAAGATTTCACTGAAGACAATATCGTTTTAGATGAAAATGATCCCCTTGCAGGCAAAACCCTCACCTTTAAAATCGAACTTATCGAAATTTTATAACAACCAATTAAAATTAAATTTTTATAAAGGACTACTTATGGAATGTATGTTCTGCCAGTCGGCGCTTAATAAAAATGATGTGATAAAGGAAGGACTTGATGCCAGAATAGCAGGGCAAAAGACATGCCCTTTGGAATACAATTGTCCGCAATGTATCCATGTTTGGGTTACTGAAGCCTGTGTGGGAAGATTCCCGCTTGACCCTTTCTTTGAGGATCCGGAAAGGAGAATGGCGCTTAGCAGATGCATTCGAAAGCTTTGTGAACAAAGCGATGATAACCGTTTACAAGAGCCATTAAGCCTTCAGAAGTTAAGCTATCTTTGGATGAAAAAATAAAATCGCCTTGCGATTTTATAAAACTCCCGCAGCGCAGCTACGGGATCAATTTGGCGAACTAAAAAACTCTCTTACTGCTTCTGAACAGCAACATTTTGATATAGTTCGTTTTTAGACCCCTCGGGCACCTCAAATTGTTCATAAAAAACTCTATAGGTTCCGTTTGGAATCTTTATCCGTGCCCCTATTTCTTTTGATAACGCCTCATCCATCAGACAACCCAAGGGCGTTGGTGTATCCTCGCGAATCGGCATCATAAGAAATGATCCCGAAGAACAGGAAACACGTCCCACAACCGTCCCGATCTCTTCGTAGATCGTTAAATTTTCATTTAAATGATAGGACAGAGGAAGCAGTAAAAACGGTTCCCCCCAAAATATCGGACGAGATTCGGGGCAAATATGGCTATGGACAATTACACCATGCGTTCTGACATAAGATGCCGATGGGCTGTTGTATGGATTCAGAATGCTGCCGATATGAACCAGATCGACAATCAGTAAAAGCTCGTTTTCTATTACAAAGAAGTCATCGATCGATGCGCCACAGTCCGGGCGCATTTTGGTCAGGTCCTGAATCGTTCTAAAGCGCTTGGGGTCGGCCAAAGCAAACGGTTTCTGGTTTGGCGGCATATGGCCTGGTATCCTTCCCTAAATAAAATCGTATTACGATTTTATGAAACTCCCGCAGCGTAGCTGCGGGATCAATTTGGTGGCTGTATAGATGCTTGCCACTTTGAGTTACAGTTGTTATAGTTTATAATCTTGTTTTCAAAAAATACAACGTAAAAGTTGCTGAATATGACGGGCTGTTCAATGTTACGATGTTGCTGTTCATACCGAAAAAATGAGGTGCACCATGAGTATGTGGCTCTACGATGATGTAAAGGAAATGCAAGACTTTCAGATCTTGCGAGACGCAGTAAAGCGTTTGGAGAAAGAATACCTCGATCTTCGGATCCAGTTACGCGATACCGAGGCAGAGCTCCGGACCGATCCTGATAGTGAATATTTACAGGCCAAAGTGACGTATCTTAACAAAAGGCTGAAAGATATAGAAAAAAAAGGGCCCCGGCTTGCCGCCGACTACCCCCTGGAAATAGCCCTTTTTGGACCGCCTCACGGGTAATTTTAACCAGCCGGGAAAGATAGCCTAATGCGGCCGAGCAGATTAGACAGACAGCTACGTATCGAGGGATGGAATCAGCAGGCATTGGAAAATGCAACACTCGGTGTCGTGGGTGATACCGACCTTTTGGCATCTCTTTATCTAATGTCGGCATCCGCCCTGGGTATCAACAATATGGTGGTTCTCGCGCCCGTATTAAATTCCAAACTCGTCGAAATAGCCAAAAAGTTAAACCCGCAATTTACGCTGACCCACGTGGAGGGATTCTACACCCATCCGATTATGGCCGAATTATTCAAAAGCTGTAATCTCATTGTGGACTTAAGTCATTATGGTCTGGCTGCCAAGTTGTTAATAGAGAAAGGATATAGGGAGAAAATTCCGATCATTAGAGGGTTTTGCTACGAACAGAATGGCGAACAGGGTTTTAAAGTATTTACCTATGTCAGAGGCCGTGAATGGCAAGAGCTTCAGCAGCTAATCTCTCCGTCTCATTTTCCAAACGGTCATTTTGATGACGGCGTATTAGATACGATCATTGCCGGCATTACTCTGGATGAGACCAAAAATCTTTTGATGGGTCTTTCGGTTTCCGACAAACTGATATCTTACAAAAAGGCAAAAGCAACAACCGTTCAAAACCGTTCCAATATACTGGTGGTCGGTTCCGGAGCCCTGGGCATTTTTGTGGGGTTCGGACTGGCCTATTCGGGATTTCGGCACATTACATTTATGGATCCTGATATCATCGAGATGACCAATTTAAATCGACAGGTTTTATTCTATGAGGCTATTGGCAGGAGCAAAGCTGAAACCCTAACTGAAAGGCTAAACAGCATCTTCAACATGGACAACAAAGCTCAGGTATCGTTCTTTGATAAAGACACTGACATTGAATCCTATGATGTTATTTTCGACTGTGTTGATAACTTCGAATCCAGAATCGTGCTGAGCGAAAAATGCAAGGTTCAAGGCAAGGCCCTAATAAGCGGCGGAACCAGTGTAGATGCAGGCCAAGTCGTGATTTATAACCCCATGAAAAATGGGGTTACCCCTGCGGAATTGTTGGGGTTGTATGATATTGTTGAAGAGCGAAGTCCTGAAAACTATCAGCGGGAAAGAGCGGCTTGCATCTATCAGCCGGATCCTTCCGTGATTATGACAAACCAAATAGCCGCCGGATTTATGGTCGATGCATATAGAATGCTCCTGGATGGTCAAGAACCCAAAAATATATTCTATGATTCGAATAATAAAGAGAAAATCTAAGTTAAAAGGAGGAATGACACGTGACGGATGCTGAGGTAAAAAAAACGATAGAGATAGATAAAGCCGAAAAGTTGCTGCCGCTCGTCCTTGAAATTATACCGGGACATGCTGCGGAGGGATTAATTGATATATATGAACCCGGCAGCTACGAAGGTAAATCTCTCCGTAAGCTTTGCGACAGAACGCTCAACAAAAAGAATCTGAGCATAGAGGAGCAGCTAATTGTCGAAGATGTCACCCGGCAACTAAAAGGTGGAAACTTGCTATCGCGGGGGCAAGAGATCGAAGGTACAGCTTTGGAATATGCAGTATCAGAACAAACGGAGGCTGGAGAAAAATATCTGTATGTGCCGATTCGCGCAATTAAACCTCAAGAAGGGGGGGTATAACCGGGAAATTAAATGGGTCTTTTCGGTTAGAGTCTTGTCCGGGTTAGGATTGGAAAGTAAAATAATGTGGCAATTATTGGATTCAGATTTAGAGCTTGTGGTGGAATCAGATTTCATATACATGCCCCTGTTGTTTGATCCGGAAATAGAAAGAGAGATCCAGGACTTTCAGTCCGGAAAACCTCTGGAGAATCCTGGAAAGCCTGAGCCAAAAAGCATTATAAAACTTAAAGGCAAACATTTCATAAAAGCGCTGAATTTACACTCTTTCATAGATAATTACGAAGCAATCAACGCCTATTCTTATCAACGTCTAAGAAATGAATGTTTGCGGAAATATCAGCTGACACGCGAGGTCGATGGACACTTTTTAGATGAAACCCTTAGAACGATTCTTTTCCAGATAACGCCGTATTTTATTAAAAAAAACAAAGGGCTGAATCGAAAGAAAATAAGCGATGAAGAGATACTGGACCTTATCGGTAAAAAGAGCAACATTCCCGGAAAATATTATAAAGAGGCAAAAACATTTGGTGATTTGAAGCCTCTAAAAAAATTTCTTGAGGGACTTGGAAATCAAAAGCCTCTCTTCAAAATGCCCGAAAACGGCCTGCATTCAGGTCAAAAGCTGCGCGACTGGTTCCATAAAGCCATTCAGGCAAAAGTTTTGGCGAGCGAGCATCATCGTATAGCAAAGTCACTGCAAGTACGAGAACAGTTCCGTCAGGCAAAGCCGGAGCACATCGCAGTATTGCTCTATATTGCAGATGCGGGTGCCATGGAAATCGATGGTTTCGGCTTTATCATGAACAACGCCTATAGGGGGGAATACCTTGTATATAAGCGCACGGGAGATTACATCCTTAAAGATTACTGCGCGCGCAGCTATTTATTTCCGGACTGCAGGGTCGCTGTTTCCACTTACACGCCTTACAGGCCTTTCGTAATAGAAAAATACAAACATCCATTTTTACTTGGATATAAAGCAGGGCAAGAAATTTGCATGAAGGATTATGTGCCGTCAAACGAACTGACGGCAGAAAATGTCATCAGAACCCTGGAAGAGGGCCTCACGGCAATGCGTTACGGCTACAACGGCCGGAAACGCAACGGTTATCACAGCCTGGACAAAACGTGGGTCCATATCCCCACAATAGACTTTGAAGACTACCGGATATGACTGAAAGAAAACCATTTTTCACTGGCATTCCCCTGGTTTTATGGCAATAGAACTCGGTTTCGCTCTGCATTTGGAATAGTGGAATAATGGAGTAATGGAATATTGGGTTCTGGGAAAATGGAAGAATGGCCTATTGGGAAATCCTTCATGATATGATGGACTCAAAATGATAAATTTCCTTTTAAAATCAACATTCCAATGTTCCACCATTCCATTATTCCATGTTCAGGGCAACAAGCTGGAGCCTTAAATATCCTTTATATATTCAGAATGATTACAAGTTCCGAGATCTTAATTAGATGGATTTACTAAAGGACATAAAGCGTAACCGGGCCAAACAGAGGCAAAAAATGCCCTTCAGGCGAGATGTTTTCAATCAAATTAGCAGTCTTGTAAGACAATATGGTCTTAAAGAGAACTTTTTGGATTTTATTGATAAGGTTGAGGATTATCCGTCCAGTGAAAATATGAAGCTTGTCCGGGTCAGGCTAAAAACACCGAGGGAAGACGCCTTGTTTTCTCTGGCAACCAAAGACGAATACACTCTCACGATGTCGATAATCGCTAAAATCAACAATTCATACCTTAAGTTTGCACATTCACCCGAAGAGATCCTTTTGTGCAAACCTTTATATTGTCTTAATCCTTCAATAGCCCCTGAAAAACTGAGGCGCTATCATTTTGGAACCCTGTTTCTGCATGAACGTGTCAAAATAGAAAATAATGAATCTAACGGGCATTCCACAGGAAAAAACAGATGATGATACCAAATGACGGAATATCGAAGCAGAAGCAGGAGCGCATAGAGGGAAAAATCGTACAAATGAGAGCGGGTCAGGAATATGAAGCTGTGCGAGGCATTATCGAGTTCGACAAAACCCCGGCGGATCTAAAAGCAGAGATGGACCGGT
>JAQBBE010000062.1:0-9784 GCA_032126435.1 Desulfobacterales bacterium
ACGCGCGCATATTGGGGTAAAATCTTGATGGGTGCTTAACCATAACATCGGCGGAATGGAACCGCCGCCCATGGAATACAGAAATCCTGACCGGAAAAATCTTTTAAAAGCAGCGGGATGAATTTTATTCGGGGGATTTTAGGGTGACTTTCTTCCCGCCATCCTTTGTCTTCAGTTTGATGTTCAGATCGATATTGCTGTCCCGGATCCCCAACGCCAACGGGATTTTTCCTTTATCCCCCTCGATATGCGCAATATTCTCTTCACCGCCGCGATAATCTTTTCAGCGACTTCGAATCAGTGACACGAGGGACCTTTGCAGCCGAACGTCTTTTTATTGGACTTGGCCATCCGGTCCAGAAATCGGCCGAAAAACCCTTTTGGTTTCAGATACTTTTCCGGATTTTTTACAAATGCCGTTCTGCAGTTTTCGGCACAGAAATAATAGGTACGGCCTTTGTACGCGTAAACCGGATGGGCTGATTCCGGGTTTATGTCCATGCTGCAAACCGGATCTTGAACACTTGGGTGTTGAGCGGTCACCATTTTCGAATCTCCGTTATACGTCCTTCGGGCTGTTTGTGTTGAATTCACCCGGAAGGGTTTTTGTTCCGGCGTTCATATGTTGTTTGCCGACGGTAATTTTTATCAGCGTATGCGCCAATGTATTAACATTTAAAATATAATGCCACAATGTGGCATTATCAAGTTTTTTTTATGAATTGTGAAAAACGGTTACCCCAATTCGCGAAAGTATAGGAAGCTTCGAATCCTCGATACCGGGACAAAGCATTCTCGACTTTTGCGAATTCGGGTATTAATGTAATGGAAGAGGAACCTAAATTGAGCGTTTCAAATAGTGACGGAGTAAAATAGAATCATTTGTTTTAGACCGTTAAATAGCAATTAAAGCCTTATAGCTTCTCACCTGTTGAGTCGTTTTGCATGTGTTAAAAAAGGTCACGATTTGAAACCCTCCGGGGGATTGCCGATTTTACCGAATCTGCTGCGTTATGGGACAGTTGCAGTAGCTTACACAGCTGCATGTTTCATGCCTTGCATCTTCGGCAAACTCGACAATCGTTCAAATTGGGTTTAATTAAGAAATATGATTGCCAAATCCTTAAAATTATTATATAGAAGGTATCGGAAACCAACTCCATTAGCTTTGGGTTAAGTGGGACAGGCAATTCATAAATTGACAAATAATGTCAATCAAAGTGACAAAATGAACACTACCTACAAATTGCTTATCATTGATGACAACAAGGAAATCCTATCTGCACTTAAAGATTTTTTCACCCGGAAAAGCTATGAGGTTTTCTCCGCTGCCGACGGCTTGGAAGGGTTGAAAATTCTGGAAACCGAGCGACAAGGTTTCGATCTGGTCATAACAGATCTCGTTATGCCGAACATCAGCGGTGTCGCCCTCATCTCAATAATTAAAAAAAGATTTCCAGATACCCCTGTGATTGCCATAACCGGATGGGGAGAACATCCAGAAGCGTTAGCCACGGAGGCTCAGGCGGATAAGGTATTGGAGAAACCTTTCGAACTTTCTGAACTTGATAGATTAATAAAAGATCTGCTTCCTCCTGTTTAAATGCCTAAAGTGAGCTAAAGTTAGAGATTTTTCACGATGCAAGGCATTTATTGATATTTAAATTCTTCGTTACCTGCTCTGTTGAATCCTCTTACAGAGGTTTGCGTGGCGGAATTCAACATGGCGAGCAACGCGGGATGAATTAAATAAAGAACCTTTAATGATACCAAAACATTATTTGTTAATTTAGATGATCAATCAAAAAATCATGGTACCTCTGTTAATCGGAATCAGTGAAAGCATCGAGAGAATCAGGGAACTGATCGAACACGTAGCAGACACAGGATTGAACGTCATTATCACTGGAGAAAGTGGTGTCGGTAAAGAAGTCGTTGCCCAAAACCTTTACCATAATTCTATAAGGAAAAACAAACCTTTCATAAAGGTTAATTGCGCAGCATTGCCGGACGGATTACTCGAAAGTGAACTCTTTGGATTCGAACGGGGTGCTTTTACCGGTGCTGAACGAAAAAAGCGTGGAAAATTCGAACTGGCGCATCAAGGGGTTCTATTTTTAGATGAAATCGGGGATATGTCCCTCAATCTTCAGTCGAAACTTCTCCATGTTCTTCAAAGTGGCGAGTTTGCACCGCTGGGTTCCGAAAAAGACGTCAGAACAGATGCCTGGGTTATCGCAGCCACGAATCAAGAACTTGAAAAGAAAGTAAAAAAAGGACTTTTCAGGGAAGATCTTTACTACCGCCTCAATATTATAAAAATTTATATCCCGCCACTTCGTGCCCGGCCTGAAGACATACCGCCGTTAATCGACTATTACATCAAAAAATATTCTTCGCAGTTTAATAGAAAACAGATATTAAAACCTAGCCCTGATGCCATGGAAAAGCTGATAGCATACAGCTGGCCCGGAAATGTGAGAGAACTTCAAAATATTCTAAAAAGTTCTATCGTTATCGGCAACTGGGAAGAAATTATTGACGATCTTTATTTAAAAAACCGATCTGCCGCTGTATCTATGTCAGAAGAATTGGCTATAGAGGGCGGTTCAATTGTCGATGTCCTTTTGGACTTTAAAGGTGAGTATTCATCAGATTACGCCTCGTTTTCCCTCAAAAAAATCAAAAGGAAAGCCCTGGACCGGATAGAAAAAGAGGTCATCTCATTTGTCCTTGAAAAAACAGGCTGGAACCGTACAAAGGCAAGTTCAATTTTAAAAATCAGTTATAAAACCCTTCTTTACAAAATCAGCGATCTTAATATAAAACCGCCTCATAGTAAACCCTATTAAATAATTCCGTATACCTGCCAAAAACTCATCAAAAAGCCTAACCATAGGTTATGAATGTAAAGAATCCGAGCCCAGAGGACCTGGATTGGGTTTCACCCCATAGGGGTGTGATTAACATCTTATTGTACGTGGTTGGAAGGCTGGAATACTGGAATGTTGGGTCGAAAATTGGATCGTTGCCCAATTTGGGAATATCAAAATGCCCAGGTATCTTATGAAGTTGCTGGCAGTCCGCAACCCATCATTCCATCACTCCATCATTCCATTATTTCCGTCGAATAATTTACTGGCATTGCCAATTGTTTCTGACCTGGCTCAGATTACCTGGTTTTTCAAAATATGATAAAAAAGCAGGGTCCTCTGGGCCCGGATTCTTTAATTTCCAAAAATATTCGGCCTAACCGGCTGCAACGGTTGCCCTACGGTCTAAACTGCTTCTCCGTTCCATACAGCTTCTCTGATCCATATCGTTTCTCCGGTCAATACATACCCTACGGTTTTCGCACAACCGTCTATCCGGAATATAGTTTGTATATGAAAATTGCCGTCTGTCAATATCTAACCGACGACCTCCGTTATCTTTGAGTACTGTTATCATCCCGGCAATGCGCATCATTAAATCCCTTTCTTATGAACCTTAAATTAAGAACAATAAATCCGGTCTGTTTTTTCGAATTTAACAAGATCAAACCGAATACAACTATTATAGATTCATAATGCAAAGGAAATGCCAAAAAAAAAATTGGATGGGTTCACAACGCTGCAATATTTATTTTGCGCGTATTATTAGAATGTTAAAAAATTATCCAACCAGACATAAAATAATTTTGCTGCGTGTAATCTATGAACAGCCAATCTTTTTCTGTGTAATTATAGTTACAATTAACCAAAAAACCGTGTATTTTATTTCATAATTATTTGCATATTTTTCAAAATCATAATTGCGACAGAAATGTTTTTATTGAAAAAAAACATTTTAATGGTAAAGTTACTAACAATACTGAAAATTCGTAAAATGGGAATCTGAGCATCACTTCAACTTTAACCTCAAAGATACCTTCATGGAGGTCAAACAATGGGCCGTTTAAAATTTGTTCCTTTTCTTCTTCTTTTTATATTCGCTCTAATGTCTGCCTGTTCATCCAATGAAGAAAAAAAAGTGTCTCACCTTGAAAAAGGGACGGCCTATTTTGAAAAAGGAGAGTATAAAAGCGCGGAACTCGAATTCAAAAATTCGCTACAGATTGATCCTCAATTTATCGAGGCTTATACGAAACTTGGAGAAACCCAGCTTAAGCTCGGAAATCCGCAAGAGGCCTTCCGGGCCTATTCAATGGTTGCAAAGCTTGATCCTAACAACTCAGATGCTCAACTTAAACTGGCAACTTTTTATCTGCTCGGAAAAAAAATAAAGGAAGCCCGAGAAAAAGTCGATGCAGTGTTAAGTAAGGAGCCGAATAACATTGAAGCCCTATTTCTGCTCGCAAGTGTCCTGGAAATGGAAAAAAAGTTTAATGAAGCATCAGCGGTATTTGAAAAAATCATCGAACTCGATGGAAAGCAGACCCGCGCATATCTCGAGTTGTCCCGGGTGCTGGTACATGAAGGAAAAATTTCTGAAGGCGAAAAAATTTTAAAACAGGCTATCGAAATTGATCCAAAAGCTATACCGCCCCATCTTGCACTTTTCAGATTTTACATCAGCAATAAAGCCTATGCCCGGGCAGAAGAAGAAATAAAGAAATCCATCGATATAAATCCGGAAAATACAAATCTCTATATTGAACTTGGCAATTTTTACTTCAGACAGAACAAAAGGGACAATGCAGAAGCCGCATATCTGAAAGCGATTGACGCCGATCCAAAAAATATAAAGCCGTATATGGTGATCGCCGGGTTCTACGATATTACAGGTCGCAAAGACCAAACGTTATCCATGTATAAAAAGGCCCTTGACCTTCAACCCGAAGATATCCGCATTATGGACTCAATTGCAAGATTTTATGTGAAGAATAAAAGAGTCGATGACGCTGAGAAATACATCACCAAAATTTTAAAAGAAAGATCCCAATATTTTCCGACCCGAATGCTAAAAGGGGAGCTCTTGGTCTATCAGCACAAATTCGACGAAGCAGTCCTATTATTCGACCAGCTTATAAAAGAAGAACCAAAGTTGGCCAGGAGTTATTATTTTAAGGGTCTTGCGCATCTGGGAAAAGGTGAAAACAGAATAGCAAAAACAGCTCTTGGCAAAGCTGTTGAGCTAAATCCTAAATATGTCAAGGCAAAGCTCTTGTTGGCAGAAATTTATATGCGTGAACACGATTATAGTATGGCACAAAAAGAAAGCGCGGAGGTTCTTGGAACTGCACCTGGAAATTACCATGCAAAACTGATTTTAGGTAATGCTTATTTGTATCAAAGGAAGATTAAAGAAGCCAAAGAAACATTTGAGTCACTGATTAAACTCGAACCGGAAAAACCTGCAGGCTATTACCGCCTCGGTATTTTGTATCGTTTAATCAAAGAGTATGATCTTGCACTGAAAAATTTCGAAAAAGCCATGTCTATCAACCCGAACCTCATGGATGTTTTCACAAACATTATCCTTGTTCACGTCGACAAAAAGGAATTTGAAACAGCGATGTTAAAATGTGACAGCCAATTGGAAACGATGCAGGGCAAACCTGAACTGTTGGCGATCATCCATAATTTAAAGGGGAAGCTATACCTCGCGCAAAGAAAAAATGAAGAAGCACAAGAATCATTCCAAAAGGCTTTAAAAGAGAATCCGAATTTTTTGCAGCCCTATTATGCGCTGGGCAGATTATATCTTATGGAAAGAAAAGAGGATAAAGCCATTGGCCAGTATAAGACAATTCTGGAAAAAAATCCCAAGCAGACAGGTCCCCACATGGTTTTGGGAACCATTTACGATATCCAAAAACAATTTGACCTCTCGGAAAAACACTATAGGGCAGCGCTTGACATCGATCCGGATTTTGCGCCTGCTGCTAACAACCTTGCCTATCTGCTTCTTACGCAAGATAAAAACATCGACGAAGCTCTGGGACTTGCCCAGCAAGCAAAAGAAAAACTTCCTTATGACCCGAACGTAATGGATACACTCGGACTGGTTTTTTATAAAAAAGGCCTTTATGACAGTGCTATCGCAGAATTTTCCGACAGCCTGGAAAAAATCCCCGACAATGCCATCGTGCATTATCATCTGGGTCTCGCCTATCATAAGAAAGGAGACATTCATCGCGCCAGAATAGAGCTGGAAAAGGCCCTCAGCCTGAATCAAAATTTTGACGAAGCTGATGCGGCTAGACAAATATTATCTAAACTGTAACCCATACTTTTCGTTCACGCACGATATAGCCCGTTATTCAACTACCAGAGGACGTATTTTGAAATTTCTTTCGTTTAAAATACTTATTTTATGCATACTTTTGCCGCCCATTCTTTATATCTTTTCTGTACTATCCATTGAAAGTCATCTCAGAAGACACTATACAGAAGAGATTAAAGAAATTTGTACCGGCGATACACGCCCCTTATTCAATGGGAGTGTAAGATTGAAGGATGCCATCAATAGAAACATCGATGGATATCTTCAAGGTAAGATGATAATACCATTGGGAGTAAAGGTAAATGTTGCAGTTACAACCCAACAAAACACGATTTTATATCCTGCATTTTTTGATGAGGAGGAAGATTCGATCCTGGCGCCCAACCCCATGAAAGTCGCTGCTGAAAACTATAACCTTTTGGAAGAAGGTATTGTGGTAAAAGTCGACTTAACTCTCGAACACAACACCTTCCTTTCAAACACGATACTCGCTTTTTACATTTTTGCATCCGTACTGGTATTATATTTTTATTACAAGGCGGGGATTAAAAAAGCCAAACAAGAGGATACGGAAAAAAGCAAAAAGATTACCCGGCTTCTGAAGCTCGAAAAAAACCAGACCAAAAACCTTAAAGCACTGGTAAAAATCAAACAAAAACTGACTTCAGAAATTTCGGATATGAAAAAAAGACTGGAAAAAGAGCGCGTTAAAGCCATAAAAAACGAAGAGGAAATGATCAAAGAGATTGTCGCGCTTGAAGAAAATTTTAATAAAAACCTCGCACTTCAAAATACAAAACAAGAGGAAATTGACACGTTAATAGAAAAAATAAAACACTTTGAAAAAGCGAACCGCAAAGACAGCCGGCAGAAAGCAAAGATCTTAAATTCGGTCTGGAAACGATTCAAAACTCTGTATAAAAATGTATCTATCAACGAAAAGGCCATTAACGGTTTTATGGACCTTACGGATGATATGAAGATAAAAGGCGAAGAGCTTATCCATAAACTTAACGAGGACCCAAAATATGTCCAAGTTAAACGGAAAGTGTTCGGGAAAAAAGGGCGCACCACAATCCAGGAAGTAATATTTGCATATAATGGGCGCCTTTATTTTAGAAACACCAAGGGTAGCCGCATCGAAATCCTTACCATCGGCACCAAAAACACCCAGACCAAAGATCTTGAGTTCCTTGACAACCTTTAATTTGAACTTTTTGTAAACCCTACAAAATAAAATTTATTGACATTAAATATATTTTATTTTAGTAATACCGGTTCTAATTTCACACCCCTTGCTCTGGGTTTGCAGGGCTTTATATCCAAAAGGAGGTTTTATGAGAAGATACGAGACAATATTTATTATCGACAACGACCTTTCCGAAGAAGAACGCTCTCCCATTTTTGAGAAATTGAAGGACCTCATCCAGCAACATAACGGATTGCAGGTTATGGTTGACGAATGGGGGACCAAAAGGCTTGCCTATGAAATCAAGAAAAAGGCCCGTGGTTATTATGTTTGTTTAGATTACTGCGGATCAGGGACCCTCGTTAATGAGATTGAACGGTTTTTCCGTATTGATGATCGTGCACTAAAATATATGACGGTCTTGCTTGATAAGGATGTTGACATTGAAAATGTCAAAGAAGAAATCGCCAAAGCCGAAGAAGCCAAAGCTGAAAAAGCCAAAGCCGCTCAGATAGATACACCTGATGTGGACCCGACCGATGAACCTGATGCTGAATCTAAGACTTCTGATAAACAAGAGAATGAAACATTAGAGAATGAAATAACATCACCTGAAAATAACGTAGAGGAGGCATAAAATGGCTGCAAACTTCGTCTCCCGAAAGAGAAGACCCGGCACTGACAGAAAAAAAAGGGTGTTTCATCGGCGTAAAGTCTGTCGTTTCTGTGCCGATTCCACCCTGGTTATAAATTACAAAGATATCAAATCACTTCGGTATTTTACAACAGAACGGGGCAAGATCATTCCACGGCGAATATCCGGGACATGTGCAAAACATCAGCGTTCATTGACCCATGCTATTAAACGTGCCCGTACAATTGCCCTGATGCCTTTTGTGGGTACGATAGACTATAATTAATGGTTCTGTTGGGATAAAATCCGCCCCAAGGGAGAAAAGGAAGGTGTTTCAAACCATTCAAAGGGATATCTCAAAAGATATTATCAGCGGCATTACGATCACATGCCTTATATTTGGAGCATCGGTTTATTTGCCGATCATCGGCTTTTTCTGTGCTCTATTCATCCCTTTGCCAACGCTTTTCTACCGTTCAAAACTGGGCAGAAAGACCGGAGTTGTCATCCCGATCATTACCATTATAATGATGGTTGCCGTTCTCGGCGGGGTATCCTTCGATATTCTGTTTTTTTTTGAACTGCTTTTGCTCGGCTTTGTGTTGAGCGAGCTTATGGAGTTGAATCTCTCCATTGAAAAAACAGTGCTATATGCATGCAGTTCCGTGATAATCACGGGGATTGTCTGCCTGTTCTTTTACAGTAATTTTTTGAATAAAGGAATCTATGCCCTTGTGGCGGAATATGTGAGTAAAAACCTCGAGCTTACGTTATCCATTTATGAAAATATGGGGATTAAGCAAGAAAGCATTCAAGTAATTGAAGCGTCACTGGAAAATATAAAGTACGTTCTAATTAGAATCATACCCGCCCTTATCGTGGCTTTTATCCTTTTTATATCTTGGACAAATCTGCTGCTTGCAAAACCGATATTCAAAAACCGGAAGCTTTTATATCCTGAATTCGGTTCTCTAAAACTTTGGAAAGCCCCTGATTTTCTTGTCTGGGCCATTATAGGCTGCGGTCTGTTGCTCCTGATACCCGACAGAACCTTTAAAATTTTTGGTTTAAATGGTCTGTTAATTTTAATAACGGTTTATTTTTTCCAAGGCACTGCCATTGTATCATTTTATTTCGAGAAAAAAAGACTGCCCCTTTTGTTGAGGTTGTTTTTATACAGTCTCATCGCCCTGCAACAAATCGTGTTGCTTGTTGTTATCGGTCTTGGTTTCTTTGATATGTGGCTAAATTTTAGAAAATTGGAGCCGAATAAAAATAATTGATAATGGCTGATCTTTAGTGGAGGTTACAATGAAAATAATTTTGAAGGAAACAATCGAATCTTTAGGAATAATCGGCAGTGAAGTAACTGTAGCAGACGGCTATGCACGAAACTATCTTTTACCTCAGAATAAGGCTTTGCTGGCAACACCTCAAAATCGGAAGATGCTGGAGCAGAACAAAGCCAAATTTGATATTCAGATTGCCAAAGAAAAGAGCCTGGCAGAGGAGATCGCCAAAAAGCTCGAGGGTGTTGTTTGTAAGATTGCTGCAAAGGTCAGTGAAGAGGATCGCCTCTATGGTTCGATTTCAACTCGCAACATTGCAGATGCGCTTGCAAGTCAGAATATTGAAGTAGAAAAAAAGATGATTTTACTCAATGAACCCATAAAAAATACCGGTACCTTTAAGGTTCCCATTCGCGTTTATAAGGACGTTGAACCTGAAATTATCGTTGAAGTCGTACCTGAATA
>JAQBBE010000063.1:0-11560 GCA_032126435.1 Desulfobacterales bacterium
GCGCCATAATCCAACAATGTTATCATTCTTTATCCCTATTTTTTACTCGGTTTATCGTTAAACGTTCGGAGCAACAAAAATCCAGTGTAAAATAAGTGCGCCCAACGATCAAGAAACATTTTAAACATCTTTAAAATGCGCGTTCTTCAATTTTAGCCGAGGGAGCTTAGTGCTTTACAAAAGGCTCAAACCATCGAATAGCCGGCCAGACAACCGGTCGGGCCGAATCTTCGAGCATTTCCTTAAATTTCTCCTGCAGATGTCATCATGATGGGGGACATGGCGCTATTTCATAGGACATGAAGGTGACGAGAAACGGCAGATGTTCGAATGACTGAGTCTCTAGTTCAACAAATCCCAACTTTTTGTACCATCGCTTCAAATCCGTATCGTCGGCAATAATTCCGATGCTTATTTGCTGTGCCCCTAAACCCCTTGCCTGGGCAATAACATGATCGACCAGTGCTTTGCCGAAACCGTTTCGTCTGTTTCCCGGCAACACGGCAAGTCGTTCAAGATAGCAAAGATCAGGACCCGCTTTTTCAAGGGCGACACAGCCCACGGATATGCCATCGTTCTCCAGGATATAATAAATCACACCCCTATCCAGATCGTTTTCAATCCATTCATCCGTACAGTTTGACGGGTGTTTCGGGCAGTTTTCCCGGGTGAGACCGAACGTCTCGGCGACACCCCGAAAGGCATCTCGAATGAGACCGGACAAGATTGGGATCCCGGGAATTGGCTTCTCTAATGTACATGGTGTGGGCGTTGGTTTAAGGTTTTACGGTGAAAAATATATTTCCATCCTTTTGCTGGATGGCCGCTAAATATTCTTTCGTTCGATGGATGGTTGTGATGAACATCTTTGATCCGGTCATGAACGTAAATATATCCTCCGCATTTCCGCAGGTCCGAGCAAACTCCGGTCCGATGACCCCGGCAGGCTCCGGTGCGTCAGGTTTTTGGGCCAGGGCGTCCACGTACAGGTCCAGACGGTCCTTGAGTATCTGAAAATAATCGATATCCTGGCCGATTATTTGTCCGGTTGCCGTAGAGATCGTCTGTGAAAAATCATAGACGGCCTTCCAGTAAAGCTCTAAAAGCTGATTTTTATGGGGGCTGGTTTCAAGATAATAGGATATGCTCCACCCGACACTGATGATTTTAAGTATCTGAAGTTCGTATTCAACCGTTTCCCGCTGGATATTCGCCGCTTCCGGCAGGTGTGACATCAGCCATTTTATGTCTTCACGGTCAACGACAAAATTGATCAAATCTTCTCCTGCTTGTTCAATTTCTGATTTTTTCTCTTCTGAATTTTCCATTACTCTATAGAAATTACGATTTTTCTATTTTTTTTGTGCTCTTCGATTTCCGCCAAGGTTCCCAGTGCGTCTTCGGACTTTGAGATTTCAATGAGTTGATCCAGGTTGATGCCCAAATCATCCAGCACCGAAAGGGCTTTGCGCGGGATCAGTTTTGCCGCCACTTTAACGATAGCAAGGGGAATCGTTGCCGTCGTGTCCGGCGTCGTGCCGTTATTTTTGAAAATCCTAATCTTCATTTTTGCCATGTCTTTTCACCTTATATCCGGATGACCGGTTACCCTGAAAAAATGGGTTTTGCCGTCCACTCGCTGAAGCTCGATGTGCTTTAGTTTTTTCCTGACCAATCGGACATTAATCCCCAGGATAACATCGCTTCCAGTGGTGGGTCGAATTTGTGCGCAAAATTTGCTGCGATAATACCGGGTTCTGTTTCCGGTGGGTTTAAGGGTAAACATCTCAACACTTTCTTCAAAGGCGGTCTCCAGCGCGATGGCCATCATTATTTCATCCAGATTCCAGAGACCCTTTTCTCCTTTATTTCTGTAGGTATTCTCAACAAAAAATCCGACATCGTGGCCGGGCCTTAAATCTCTAAATGGAAAAATGTTCTTGCCATAGGTTTTGCGAAATTGATTGCTAAAGGGCAATCCGATGATGGGAGAGCCAAAGGCGTAACCGAGCATCACATTTCTTTTCATGTCAAAATCGAGATAGGCAACCGGCGCTGACGAATGGAGATCGAAAACATCGATCATGCAGCAGCCCCGCAACGTAAAAATCAGATTCACTGAATCCGTCTCAAAAACCGCGTATCCGTCGTCTTTCAGTTTCCGGTAATTCAGTATATGGCAGTTTGCCGGATTGTTGTCCATGGAAAAATACTCTGTTTGGCAAAGCATGGGATTGATCGTAAACAAAATGGGATTGTATTAAAAGATTTATGTCTCATCGATTTAAAAGGTTACACAAGAGATCCCTTATGATCAAGGGGAAATCGTCGGTCGGCAGTTCCAAGAAGTTATTTCAAAACCGCCCGTTCGGGAACAAGGCTATCGATATCCAAAAACCTTGAAATTTCGGGACGTTTTATAAAATTTGATCATTGACAGCAGATGCTCTGTCATGTATGTGCGGGCAGAATTTTTTGTTGTTGATGCAATGTGAGGGTTTAATGAGAAACCGCACCTCCTATACATATGGCGATCCCCACCGCTGGATGGTCTTTTCCGTTATCTGTGTGGTGTACTTTTTCGTCTATTTCCACCGGGTGTCCACTTCGGTGATCGTATCGGACCTTTTGGACGCCTTTCACACCCATGCAACGGCGTTGGGTTTCATGTCGTCCATGTATTTTTATATCTATGCCTTTGAGCAGCCGTTGGTGGGATACCTGTCGGACCGGATCGGACCCCGGCGCGTCATCGGCTACTGGTCCATGGCGGCAGCAGCGGGGTGTTTTATTTTCGGCATGGCGCCGAACATCGGCTGGGCTTCGGCGGGACGGGCCCTTATCGGACTTGGCGTCGGGGGCGTCTACGTGCCGGGGGTCAAGGCCATCTCTCAGTGGTTCCGAAGGGAAGAATTCGCCACCATGATCGGCCTCCTCATGTCCGTGGGAAATTTCGGGGCTGTGATCGCCACCACCCCCCTTGCCTGGGCAACCGCTGTCTGGGGATGGCGGGCCACATTTTTCCTCATCAGCGGGATAACGCTGGTTCTGGCTTTTGTCACTCTGTTTTTTACCCGGGACTATAACGGCCCATCCCATCCGGTTCCGGGGGATTCCGGGACAGCATCCGGGAGCGGGGCGGGAACAGGCGCAAAGGTGATGCAGGTGTTGACATCCGGGCAGTTCTGGATCCTTTCAACAATTTTTTTTGGCTTTTACGGCACGCTCTTGACCTTGCAAGGACTGTGGGCAACACCGTTTCTGATGGCGGCCCTCGGTGTTGAGCGCATCTTTGCCAGCAAACTGAACATGCTGATCCCCGTGGGCGTTATCATCGGTGCACCGTTCTTGGGATGGCTCAGCGACCGGTTTTCACTCGACAAGAGAAAAACCCTCATCGTTATCCTGACCCTGTATGCCCTCACCTGGATCGGCGTCACCTTTTTTCCCAGCCAGTTGTGGACGGTTGGACTTTCCCTGGTGATGCTGTTGATGGGCATTGTTGGGGGCGGTTTTATCAGCACTCTGTGGGGGATTGTCCGGGACATCTTGCCGCCGGAGATTCTGGGCTTGACTTCCGGTATTCTCAATCTATGGCCGTTCCTCGGTGTCGGCGCTTTTCAGGTCCTCACCGGCGCCATCCTGGATCGGGCCGGCCGGGTGGGCGAACTTTATCCGCTGTCGGGATTCAAAAACGCTTTTTTGATCTGCCTGTCCGGAATGGTCGTCTGTCTGGTTCTGTCGTTTTTCCTCAAGCTGAAGCCTTGGTCCCTTCGCTCTAATTGAGCAGACGTCACCCCATGTAAGTTTCCTTCGTCTTGCCCAAGTCGGGAATGGTTTTTTCCTTTTAAAAAAAGATTGACAATACCACAAAGTGGTACTATTTTTTGTGCCGTGTCTAACAGATGGACGGATATGTTGAAAACCGATCGAACGGAGATGTGGCGGAAATGAATTTTTTGAATAGAATCAAAAGAAAGGGGCAAACCCCTGGGATCGATCCCGGCATCCCGGCGGCGTGGCTGGAGAAAATCGTCACTCCTGAACAAGCCCTGGAGCGGATCCAGCCCGGCATGAACATATTTCTGGGTACCGGGGTGGCCGAACCCCGTACCCTGGTCAAAGCGCTCATGGCCTCTGAAGCCCCGAATCTGAGAGATCTGGAGCTGATCCAGCTGGTGAGCTTTGGAGATGTGGTTCCCACCCAGGATCTTCATTCGCAAAAATACCGTCTCAAGACGTTTTTTTCAGGGTGGGTCGCCAGCGAGGCCATCAGCGAGGGGCGTGTCGATTTAATTCCGAGCCGTTTTTCCCGCATACCCCGTTTGATCGAATCCGGTCAGATTCCCATCGACGTCGCCTTTGTCCAAGTTTCCCCGCCCAATGAAGCGGGCTATTGCAGCCTGGGCGTGGCCGTGGATGCCGCCCGGCAGGCCATGGAACAGGCTTCGCTGGTTGTAGGCGAGATCAATACCGATATTCCCATCACCTTTGGGGACACCTTTACAGCCATCTCGGATTTTGACCTATTGGTGTATTCCACGGAGCCTCTTGTCTATTTCCAGCGCTGGCCGCTGGATGCGGTTTACGATCAAGTCGGCGCCAATGTCGCTGCGTTGATTGAAGATGGAAGCTGCCTCGCCTTCTCCATCGGTCCGGTTTTTGAGGCGTTGGGCCGTCACTTGGTGCACAAACGCCATCTGGGCATCTACTCCCCCTTTTTTACCGATCCGCTTATGGATCTGGTGAAAAGCGGCGCTGTGACCAATCGCAGAAAGGAAAACTGGAGAGGCAAGTCTCTTGCTTCCTACGGGCTTGGAACACCGGAGCTGATGGCGTGGCTGAACCGCAACCCTCTGGTGGAGTTTCAAGGCATCGACACGGTCTTCGACCCGAATCAAATCGGCGCCAACTCGAAATTTGTGGCAGTCCACAACGCACACAAGGTGGACCTGTCCGGCGCCATCGCCCTCAACTCGGGAAACGGGAACATGGCTGTTGCCCAGGGGGTGGTGATGGACTTTTTGATCGGTGCGGAACTCTCTCCCGGGGGGCGGAACATTTTCGCCCTCCCGAGTCGAAATCAGAAGGGACGTCCCAACATCATCGTATCCATCAAAGAATTCTCCAACCCATCCAGTCTGCGGGAGTCGGTGGACATGGTGGTCACCGAATACGGAGTGGCCAGTTTACGGGGGAGGACCCTGCGCGAGCGGGCCATGGCGTTGATCGACATTGCCCATCCGGATGACCGGGAGGCACTCGTGGAACAGGCCAAAAGAGCGAAGATCATCTATCCGGATCAGATTTTCTCGGCCGAATGCGTCCGACTCTATCCATCCGATATTGCCGCCGAACAGACTTTCAAAGGCGGTGTGAAGGTTCGCTTCAGAGCCATTAAACCGTCTGATGAGGAGGATCTGCGGCGCCTTTTCTATCGTTTTTCCGATGAGAGCGTCTATTACAGGTATTTCAGTCCCATAAAGACCATGCCCCATAAACAGATACAGAAGTATGTAAACCTGAACTGCGACCGAACACTGTCCATCGTCGGTGTGGTGGGGGAGTCCTGCAAGGAACGTATCATTGCGGAAGCAAGATACGTCAAAGATCTGTATCGCCCTTATGCGGACCTCGCCTTTGCGGTGGATGAAAATTACCATGGGCTGGGAGTCGCGAGTTATCTCTACAAAATGCTGGTCCAGCTGGCCAAGGAACGCGGTCTTACGGGATTCACGGCCGATGTTCTGGCGTCGAACAAACCGATGATGCGGGTCTTCGAGAAGGGAGACCTGACGGTGAATGCCCAATTGGACAAAGACATCTACAAGCTGACCATTCCTTTCGACAATTAGACCGGTGCGACCCGGTCCGTTCCCTTCAAGTACGGCTCTTTTGCCGTCAATGCCGGCGACCCGGTCTACCATCTGACCGGTGAGATTCAATCAAAGATGAAGACACTAGGTGCCGCAGGCGTGGTGGAATCCTTTTTACCTCGTTTCCAATTTGAAGATTGTCATTTGTATTCTTTATTGATTTTGTGATAAGGATTCTGAGGCGTATCAAGTATGTCTGCGTGTTCCCACGGGCCAAGGCCGATGATGTGATGCTCGACATCATGACTGAAGAGATTGCACTGGTTCCGGAGACCGATGTCCCCTGAACCGGATTTCTCACCGGCCGGAATCACCGGAAAAAAACCCAGGAGAATCCTTTGGAAGATAGACGCCAAAAGTTATCCATGCCCCCTCGAACCGGCACTTTGGGAACGTTCTCCGGTGTGTTCACGCCGAGCGTGCTGACCATTCTGGGCATTATCCTTTTCCTCAGACTGGGGTATGTGGTGGGGAACGCAGGCTTTGGCCGCGCGTTAATTATCATCAGTCTGGCCAATGTTATCTCGGTTTTGACCAGCATATCTCTTTCGGCCATCGCCACCAATCTGAAAGTCAAGGGCGGCGGAGATTATTACCTGATCTCCCGCACCTTGGGCCTGGAATTCGGGGGGGCCATCGGTCTGGTTCTTTTCCTGGCGCAGTCTGTTTCCATCGCGTTTTATTGCATCGGATTCGGTGAAGCCGTCAACAGCATGCTCCAGGGCGGAAGTTTGGTTTTGAGTCCCCGAATAATTGCCTTTGCTGCGGTATCTCTTCTGTTCATTTTTGCCTGGCTGGGCGCTGACTGGGCCACCCGCTTTCAATATGTGGTCATGATGCTTCTGGCGGCAGCCCTTTTGTCCTTTTTTGTGGGTGCCATTCCCCAATGGGACAGCGCAATGCTGGTCCAAAACTGGAGGGCACCTGCTGATGCCGCTGAATTTTGGGTGCTTTTTGCCATTTTTTTCCCCGCGGTGACCGGTTTTACCCAGGGGGTCAGCATGTCCGGCGACCTGAAAGATCCGGGTCGAAGCCTTCCCCTGGGAACGTTTCTGGCGGTGGGGGTGTCGATTCTGGTTTACTTCGCCGTGGCCGTGGTATTCGCAGGGGTTCTCCCCAATTCGGTGCTGATGACCGATACCGATGCCATGAAACGGCTGGCCTATATAAATCCGTTGATCGATGCCGGTGTCATAGCGGGAACCCTGTCATCGGCCATGGCCTCGTTTCTCGGGGCGCCCCGCATTCTCCAGTCCCTGGCTGCAGACCGTATTTTTTCTTTGCTCAATCCTTTTGCCAAAGGAACCGGGGCAACTTCGAATCCGCGCCGGGGGGTTCTGCTTTCGGGCGGCATTGCCGTTCTCACCATCTCACTGGGGAACCTAAATCTAATCGCTCCGGTGGTGTCCATGTTTTTTCTCATGTCCTACGGATTGATGAATTACGCCACTTACTATGAGGCGCGTGCTGCAAGCCCCTCTTTCCGGCCGAGATTCAAATGGTTCGATTTTCGGTTGAGCCTGCTGGGATTTTTGGCCTGTCTGGTTACCATGATGGCCATCGATCTCAAAACCGGGATCATTGCGGTATCCATCCTGTTTGCCATTTTCCAGTATTTGAAGCGAACGGCAGGTCCTGCACGCTGGGCGGACAGCCGGCGAGCCTATTACCTCCAGCGTATCCGAGAAAATGTTTTCGCAGCATCGGCTGAACCGGAACACCCGAGAGACTGGCGTCCCCAGATACTGGCATTTTCCAATGATCCGGAACGCAGATCCCGGCTGCTTCGGTTTGCGTCATGGATCGAAGGCCGCAGCGGCATAACGACGCTTGTTCGAATTCTCGAAGGGGCCGGGGCTAAAATCTACAGGGACCGCCTCGATGCTGAAAACGAGCTTCGAAGGGATATTCAGGAATCCGGTGTGTCGGCATTCCCGTTGGTCATGGTTACCCCTGAAGTTGAGGCCGGTTTGAATTCACTGCTCCAGGGTTTCGGCATCGGTCCCGTGAAAGCCAATACCATACTGTCGAATTGGCTCAACCCTGACGCATCGGATCTTCACGGATTCAGAAAACATTTGTTCGGACGACACCTGCGGACCGTCCATCGGCTCGGCTGCAACATCGTCATCCTCTATACCGACGAAAAACGATGGACGGCTCTGATGGATAGATCCCCGGGAACAAACCGGATAGACGTCTGGTGGCGAGGCGACGCTACCAGCCGTCTGATGCTTTTGTTTGCCTACCTGATGACCCGAAGTGAACCCTGGGACGAAGCAGCCATACGAGTTCTTGCGATCAATTATGAAAACGATTCGCCGGACAATATTGAGGACCTCGCTGATACGCTGAACGAGGTGCGAATCGAAGCAGAGGCGAAAATCATCCTGGATACCGATATTCAAAAAATAGCAGAGATTTCCACAGACGCTTCAATGATTTTTTTGCCGTTCCGTTTTCGGAATAACCAGATCATCGGGCCTGTGGACGTCCGTGTTGAAGAACTTCTACCCCGACTGCCGACCGCCGCACTGGTGCTTGCCGCAGAAGACATCGACCTGCAGGCCGAACCCGAAGCGGGAACAGCCGGTGAGATGGCGGCTGCACGGGATGCTCAGGATGATGCCGATAAAAAGGCCAAAGAGATTCAAAAAGAGGCTGAAAAGGCCCGCAGGGCCGCAGAAGCGGCCAAAGAAAAAATTCGGATGTTCGACGAGACCGAGGTGTCGGATGATAAACCGGAAGAACTGACCCGGTTGGAGACCGAAGCCAAAAAAGCCGAAATAGAAGCGGAAAAGGCCTTCCGGAGGGGCGCAAAGGCCGAGGCCAAAGCTCAGGATGCAGCCAAAAGTGCAGCGGATCTGAGTGCGAAAACAGATACCGGCGATCGTCAATAACCAACCCTAAAAGGGGCCGAATATGTGGGTCAGTCAATTTCCAATGGCAAATGTCAAAACCCAAAACTCAATTGAATGTCAAATGACGAGTGGTTTCAAACCAGCCCCTCAATCATCCCCGTCCAATCTTCTTAAAGGAGACAATTATGTTCGGTGAAAAAGAAATCAACGATATCGACTTGTCGGTGAAGCAAGACAACCTCTACCAGGAAGAGTTCTTTACCGACTTCGACATGGCATCCATCCGGCGGCTGACCCCGGTCAAACCCAATGGCTTAAGAGATAAAAGCCGTAAACTGGTTTTTGTGGGGAATCTCAATTTGATGACCCCCCAGGGATCCCTTCCGATTCAAGCCGCCATCGACGCAAGAAACCTCAAAGAAGCCATGGAAAGATATCCGGAGGCCATGAAAAACGCCTTGGGGGGAATGCAGGAAAAAGTCAAAAAGCTTCAGCAAGAAAAAGAATCCAAAATCATCATTCCCTGAACTTAACCCGTTTATTGGGTGTTTAAAAACCGGGTCCTCCCCCGCGATGCGGGATCTCCGAAGGGCCATGCCTGTCCCGTATTGCGGGAGTCAGAGATAATTGCTCTGCCTTGGAGTTTTGTGTCTAAAATCACAAATTCCAAGCACCAAAGAACAGGGAAATCCCAAATAACAAGCACTAAATTACAAATAAATCACAAATTTCAATATTCAATGACCAAAACCTTCCATGACGAGACATTATTTGGATTTTTGAATTTTGGTCATTGGAAATTGTTTGGTATTTGCAATTTGGTATTTGTGATTTTAATAATTCAATGAACTATCAGCAAAGCAAATCTCTTCCAGGGGTAACCCAAAGCCGGGCCCTCTGGACTCGGATATTTACTCTGGAAAAATCTTGCCGGGGTTGAGGACCATATTCGGATCGAAAACGTTTTTTATTTCGGTCTGAAGCCGGATACTTTCCGCTGAAAGCTCCATGGACAAATATTGCTTTTTGGCCTCACCGATGCCGTGTTCGCCGGAAATTGTTCCGCCCATCTGGATCACCCGGGCCAGTATGGCCTGGACGCCTTTTTCCACTCGGGTCATATTATCCCGGCTTTGAGCCGTGATGTTCAGATGGATGTTACCGTCGCCTGCATGTCCGAAGGCGTAAATTTCAAGGCCGTATTCAGCTTCAAACTTCGGAAGTTCAGCCACGAGGGCCGGGATCTTTCCGAGGGGGACCGCCACATCTTCGGGGATATAAAGCGCGGAATTGTCGTGAATTCGCAGGGAAACCTGGCGACGCATCTCCCATATTCGTTCCCGTTCTTCTTTGTCGGAGGCGCAGAGAAGATGCTTTGCACCGACATCCCGGCAGATCTTTCCGATCACATCGATTTCATGTTTGATCTGCTCCGGAGCACCGTCAAGCTCGATGATCAGCAGGGTGGATTTTTCTCCCGGCACCTTGAATGGCAAAAGATCGTTCACCAGAGAAAGGCATTTAGCGTCCAAGAACTCTATGGCCGACGGCAGATGCCCACGGGTCAGTATTTGGGTTACGGCCCGCATGGCGACCGGCAGGTCGTTAAAAACAGCCGACGTGCCGGCTACGGCTTTCGGGAACGGAATCAGCTTTAGAATCAGACCGGTGATAATCCCTAAAGTTCCTTCGGAACCGACAAACAGTTGCGTCAGGTCGTACCCGACCACGCCCTTACGGGTCCGGGTTCCGGTCTTTATGAGCCGTCCGCTGGGCAGGACCACTTCGAGGCCGAGAACGTAGTCCTTTGTGGTGCCGTACTTGATACACGAAGGACCGCCCGCATTGGTGGCCGCGTTGCCGCCGATGGTGCTCTGATCCATGCCGGCCGGATCCGGCGGAAAAAAAAGCCCTTTGCTTTGGACCGCATCCCGAAGGGCTTTCGTAAGGGTTCCCGGCTGAACTTCCGCAACGAGGTCTTCGGTGTGCACGGATAGGATGCGGTTCATATTTTCCAGTGACAGGACGACCCCTCCCCGTACCGGCAGGCAACCTCCGGCAAGACCGGATCCGCCGCCGCGGGGGGTTACCGGAAACCGGTATTCATTGGCAAGACGCATCAGCCGCCGGATCTGCCGGGTCTCTTCAACTCGGATGACCATCTCGGGCGTGAAACGGAGTTCGGAAGCATCTTGCGCGTATATTCCGACTTCATCCGGGTTCGAAACAATGCATTCATCTCCCAGTTCCCGGATGATCCGGCTGCGGATTTCATCTGTTATGGATGAGTATTCAATCATTTGATCCACAAAAAATTTATTTAGTCTTGAAAAACCAAGTCCTTTGGGCCAGTCGAAGATTCCGAGTACCGGGGGGCAGAGATAATGGCTCTGCCTTGGAGTTTTGTGTCTAAAATCACAAATTCCAAGCACCAAAAAACAAATAAATCACAAATTCCAATATTCAATGACCCAAACCTTCCATGACGAGACATTGTTTGGATTTTCGAATTTCGGTCATTGGGAATTGTTTGATATTTGTAATTTGATATTTGTAATTTTAATAATTCAATGAACTTGCAACAAAGCAAATCCCCTTTGGGGATAAAACAAAGCCTGGTCCTCTGGGTTAGGATTCTTTACAACCGTCCAGTCAATCCTTTGGGTATTCTTCCGGTATGTGCACATTCTGAGCGGAGTCTTCGGCCCAAAATCTTTTCGAGCATACGGCCGATTCTGAGGACTCTGTCCACATCGACACCGGTATCGATCCCCATTTCATCCATCATGACCACCATATCTTCCGTGGATACCAGGCCCACGA
>JAQBBE010000064.1:0-4940 GCA_032126435.1 Desulfobacterales bacterium
ACTACCAAGCCTTATCATCTTGAAGCTTCCCTAAATGCCGTTATTAAACTCGGTGCACATCGTATGTTAGCATATTAATGCAGATGACCGAAGTAAGATGCACGTACATCCGAGAAGCTTCATAACTGCCAGATCAAGCTCCATTTTTTCCAGTGTAACCTTTGGAGGCGATGAACCGTCACTTGGTTAAAATCATTGTGTTGAAGCTGACTGACATTTAGTTTTGTCCAATTAATAATCATTTCATACAAGATGTCCATAAGATAAAGGGTTCATTTTTATAGGGGAAAATCCCGTCCCCTAGGAATTGCCCCCAGCGCTATCCCCCACCCAAAGCATTTCAGCACACACATTTGAATGGTAACAGATTGGAATTGTTTTTAAAATCTGAACGAAAAAACGCCATTCGAAAGTTTTCCGGAGTTGTCACAAGTTACGGTTATCACCCGGCGTCTCTTGAAAATATCAAAGAACCCCTCTTTTTTTTCAGCGTTTTATCGCTTGAAAAGATGGTGAAAGTTGTATTATAATATTTAATGCGATATGAATTACAGGTGATGCCGCCAATACACATGCCTGTGTAAAAAAAACAGCGATGATACACGGTTCTGAAAAAATTGAACTTTTTGATCATGAAATTGAATTCAATGCGAGAAACATCCGCTGCCCTTGAAATGCCCCAGCATTATATGGGAAAGCCGACAGAACGATTAGAGCATTCAAAAAATCAATAAAAAGATGAGCTAAGCTCCAATTATGGTATTCAAGCAAAAAGAAAAAGAGAGCAGACATTTTAAAAGTGTCCTCATGGCCTATTTTATCCTTCTCCTCCATGTTATTTTGGTGGCGGGTTTGATCATGATGGTCATTTTTTTCCGGGGCGTCATAAATTACATGATATGGATTTTTATCGGCGGTTCGATCGCCATCATCGCTTCGGGCTTACATTTTTACAAGCGCATGAAAATGGAAGGAAAGACCCTCAGGGAAATACTCCGCGCTCATCAGTATAGCGGAAGAACGATTGAGATCAGTTTTCTTGGCGGACTGGCTTCATTGAAAATCGACGGGGCAAAGAACCACCTGCCTGCCTTGGACAGCAGTTCATCCGGCCATGTCAAGCAACTCGAAGACCCCGAATCGATTCGGTATAAAGAGTTTTCCGAACTTGTCCGTCTGCTTGAAAACGGCCTTATTACCCTTGAAGAATATAACATATTCAAGGAACGACTTTTCAAGTCATAGAAACATTTAGGCAGCACCTCCACTTTAACTTTGGTCAAACTGAAAGGCAACCCATGAAAAAACTAACCCTTGCGCTTCTGTCCGGCGGGATATCCTCCGAACGTGAAGTTTCCATCGCCAGCGGAAACCAGGTCTATGAGGCATTGGATCACAACAAGTACCATATTATTCGTTATGATCCAAAAACCGATCTTCCGAAACTGGTCGCGGATGCGTCTAAGATTGATGCCGCACTGATAATTCTCCATGGGCCGTTTGGTGAGGACGGTACACTCCAGGGACTGCTCGACCTTCTCGATATTCCGTATCAGGGATCGGGTGTTCTCGGGAGTGCTCTGGGTATGAACAAACTGGCTTCCAAGCATCTTTACGAAAAATCCGGACTTCGAGTCCCGCCCTATATCGTGATAAAAAAAGATGACGTTTTAGATTCGGACGCATGTGCCGAACAACTGGGCCTGCCCCTGGTTGTGAAGCCGGTGGCCAGTGGTTCGAGTGTCGGAATCTCCCTGGTTAAATCCACGAAATCCCTAAAGGATGCGGTAAATGCAGCCTTTAACGAGGATCCGATGGTTCTGATAGAAGCCCATATCGACGGGATTGAACTAACCGGCGGTGTTATCGGCAATGAAAATCTGGAAGCGTTGCCCATCATTGAAATAATTCCTGATAAATCCTGTGACTTTTTCGATTACACGGCAAAGTATACAGCAGGTGTCACCCAGGAGATATGTCCGGCCCGAATCGACGATGTGCTCACCGAGAAGGCGCAGGAAACAGCCAAAACAGCACATAAAGCGCTTTTTTGTAACGGATACAGCCGAACAGACATGATTCTTAAAGATAATGAGCTTTATGTCCTTGAAACCAACACAATCCCCGGCATGACCGCCACGAGCCTATTACCACAAGCAGCCGCTGCCGCGGGTATTCCTTTCGGCCAGCTTCTGGATAGATTGATTGAGTTAAGTATCGAGAGACACAAAAGCGGCGGGTGATTCAATGATCGTCAGAAGCAGTAGGGAACTCAAGGAAGTCTATCAAGACCTTTGTTCGGGAGATATTTTTTTAGGGACACTGGCTTACAAACATATGAAACAAGCTGTCCTTATCGATCTTCTCGAACGGGGCATTTCATGTTTTCCATCTCCCCTTTCACAGGTCCTGAACAACTCCAAGGCTGCGCAAGTCCTCATTCTAAAAAAATGGATGTTGCCCCATACATGTGTTATTACGCGACGGTCGGATCTTCTCGATACGATAAATATCTATAACAGACTCAAGATTGCCCCTGTGATTACAAAGGAAGACCATATGCACTGCGGTCATGGTGTGCGAAAGTGGGACACCATTGAAGTCTTATACAGTTTCATGGCCTTGTCCGAATCTTCATATCCTTTTGTTGTTCAGCCTTTTTTAAATAACTTTATTGACGTGCGGGTTATCATTGCAGGGGATTACATGGAGGCATACGTCAGAAATAATCCCGACAATTTCAGGATGAATATCTCCATGGGTGGAGAAAGTTATCCCTTTGATCCGGACGAGAATATAGAAAGATTTTGTCATACCGCAATGGAACGCGGTAAATTTCCCTATGCCCACTTGGATATTATGATTACAGACGACGGAAAGTATTACCTTTCGGAAATTGCCTTAGATGGCGGGACCAAGGGTGCAAAGATTGATCGAAAGGAACTCGTTCAAAAGAAACAAGATTTGCTTGAAAGCCTTGCCAACACATCCTGAAAAGGAGGTTTATTTGAAAACAGGAAAAAAAACTATAACACAACCCGGCCGGCCGCCTGAAGTCGGAATTGTCATGGGGAGCGATTCCGATCTTAAAATAATGGAAGAAGCCGCTTCGGTTTTAAAACAATTTGGAATATCCTATGAAATGACGGTTGCCTCCGCACACCGAAGTCCCAAGAGAGCGATTAAATTTGCCGCTTCCGCCCATAAGCGGGGCATAAAAGTCATTATTGCCGGTGCCGGGCACGCAGCCCATCTGGCTGGGTTTATAGCGGCGCATACTTCGCTGCCGATCATAGGGGTTCCCATAGATTCTTCATGCCTTCAGGGGTTCGATGCACTCCTGTCAACCGTTCAAATGCCGCCGGGGGTCCCTGTTGCCACGGTATCCATCGGAAAGCCGGGTGCAAGAAATGCCGGTATCCTTGCCGTACAGATACTCGCACTTGCAGACCCAAACCTCACAAAAATGCTGGAAACGTATAAAAAGGAGCTTGCAAAACAAGTTGATCAAAAAGCAAAAAAGCTTAAAGATCATTCAAGTTGACCCTCTCAATCCCGCTCATGATCAAATCTTAGAGGCCTGTCGGATCATTAAAAACGGCGGGGTCATTATGTTCCCTACCCAGCACCTTTATGGACTGGGTGCAGCGGCCTTGAACATCAAAGCTGTCGACAAGGTTTTTGAAATAAAACATCGGCCGTATAATAAACCGCTGCTTGTCCTTATACACGAACGAAAAGATCTGACAAAACTGGTTCAAAAAATCCCTTCTACAGCCATTCGCATTATGGAATCCTTCTGGCCGGGTGCACTGACCATTGTATTCAAGGCCAAAAAGGTATTGCCCGCAAACCTTACCGGCGGCACAGGCAAAATCGGTGTCCGAATGCCGCAACACCCTGTTGCGCTGGCGCTTGCCAAGGCGCTCAAAAGCCCCATAACCGCTACAAGCGCCAACATTACGGGCAATTCAGGGTGTTCACAAGTTTCAGATATAGACCCGCTGATTGCCGGCCGGCTTGACCTTATTCTGGATGCCGGACCCCTCAAGGGCGGCATCGGTTCAACCGTCGTCGATGTTACACATGATTTTCCGAAAATTCTGAGAGAAGGCGCAATCCCTGCTAAGGATATTTTTGCTGTTCTCGGGGGACCAGATATCGGGTAGCCCGTATTTTTCACCCAATTAGGCAGACACCCAATGTTCAAAATAGATGACATCACCGGTCAAGTCCTGAAAAACTGCGATATTGCGGATTCCCAACATGCCGGTCTTTATTCTATATGCGGTTTGGCATTAAGATTGCGGGATCTATACAAATGGGAAAAAGGATTGGATCCCTGGGTTGAAAAGGACCCTTCTGAGGTCTTAGAATGGATTGGTGACAAAGAAGAGAAATGGGAAAAACTGCTGGAAAAAAAATTCGGAGACATCACCATTCTCGGACGTCGTTTCGACCCGTTTGATGCCACAGAGATTAACGCGGTTTTAGAGCCCCATGGATTCATTTACGGAGGCGGGTATGCTCGCAGCCTTAAACCCACCTTTTTTCTCGCTTCGATAGAGGAAAAGAAAGAAATAAACGGATACACGATATTTATCCTCGGTCACGAGCTTGCCCGTGATCTACTGACAATCCCTGCCCTGTCCCAAGACAATTGCATCTATGTAAGACAAGAACCGGCAAAACTATTTCTCTGGGATCAAATATTTTATATAAAAAAATCCGGGCGGTATGCCCTCAGATTTGCCTTTGAAAACTATGGACTGAAAGAACAGACACCCAAAGAATTACAGCGTATTTTGGCAAGAATTGCGGTGGATGAAACAGACAAATACATCTACCATGAACTGGGTGAAATTCAGGATACTGTTTTTGATCGTCACCTATGGCGTGAAATTGTTGCGGCGTTCCCTCACACACCCATCGAACTGTTT
>JAQBBE010000065.1:0-5028 GCA_032126435.1 Desulfobacterales bacterium
TGGGGTCCGCAGGGTCGGGTTTGTCCGTTGACGCCTCTACTTCGATTTTTATGCGGTCTTCAGCGCTTTCTTCAGAAAAATCGCGGCCGACCGATTTCAAATATACCGAATGCCATGCATCGAAACATTTTTTTTGGAAATTTGATCGGATTTCAGGCTTCAAATTGTCAAGGTTCCACAGCATGTTTTTAAATTTATGACGATTAAAAACAGATAGTTGGAAAATATTGTCGCCAATCTCTTTGTACGTCGGCTGCAGCGCATCCGTGGATAATTTTTTTATGTTTTGATCATTGGCCGTTTCAGATACGATTCGTTGCAGATTCTCTAAACATATCTTTTCATCAAACATGTTGCCTTACGCTCCTTTCCATTGATTTTGTCGTTGGGTCGCCAGCCGAACATTGTTGGAACATTGACCGGATGTTTCTGCCTGTCCTACAATAGTTGGACCAAAAAAACAATACACTGTTACCGAGTGTCCAAGGCAAACGCATTTGAATCCCACTAGAGAGAACGCTCCACGACGGCGCATATCTCTTTCCAACCGACTGAAACTTGTGCTTAAGCACCCGTAAGCCCGAGCCGTGCCAGAGTTATAAAGAACGATTCGTCAATAAAATATCCGATGGATGTTTTAAATTATAATTTCATTCGGCTCGGTCTAACGCGTGCTAAAGCCCTTCAAACAGCCAGTCGGTTTCCAAGAGAAACACACCGTCGCTTCGCTGTACCGAAATCAAATGCGTTCACCCTGAAAACACCGGATATCTCGCATGTTCGGTGATGCTTATTTGGGCGTGATGGGGTGTTGGAATCATTAAGAATTCCAATTTTAGAGCGGCGAAGCCACAGGGTTATAAAAACGCGAAGCGATTTTATAACTTGAATTTTTTTTTAATCGATTATATTCATATTCATGGTTGTGCTAGGTGGGGAGCTAGCGGTGCCCTATTCCCGAAATCCGCTTCATGCGGGGCTGAATTCCCTCTAAAGGGTTTGAACCTGGGAGCCTATAAGTCATCCTGATCGGCCGCCGCGCAACAGACGGTTACGAACCTCGTCAGGTCCGGAAGGAAGCAGCGATAAGTGATGCAGTCTGTGTCGTGGATCGATCCCGATCAATTTTTTGGCTTATTATTTTTCAGCAAAGATTCGATAGAGGGTGCACAACCAAATTTTTATCTTTCTCATTTTTTGTGCGGTTCTTAGACCCTCTAAATTCCATAACCTAAAATTCCCATTTCCGGCTTGACAATATTCTAGACCGTCTTATTTTCTTAGCAATGTTATGATTTTAGTCCGCCTTTTTTAAAATCTGGCTGGCAAATATTCAAAAAATTAGGAGAAAACCACGGCTGATGGCAAAAAGCGAGAAAATCAAAGTTCACACGAAGGCTGAAGAGACCGTCATTGAAGATAAAATCGATCAAAAGAACGATTCGAACAAAGAAGATAAAGCAGAGACCGTTGATCCTCTCAAGGAGATGGAAGAAAAACTTGAATCCATGGAACAGGAGGCCAAAGAGAATTATGACCGTCTGTTGAGGACGTCCGCCGAGTTTGAAAATTACCAAAAGCGTGCTGCACGCGAAATGAATGATTTCAGGAAGTTTGCCAATGAAAGCTTTGTAAAGGCGATGCTCCCCGTGGTCGACAACTTAGATCGCGCCGTCGAATCCTCAAACAATGATAAACATGCCGACACCTCGGTGTTGGAAGGTGTCAAAATGACCGTCAAGGAAATCCTCAAAGTTTTTGAGCAGTACAATGTTAAACCTTTTGAGTCCCTGGGAAAGACCTTCGATCCGAGTTTACATCAGGCGGTCATGCAAGAAGAAACCGAAGAACATCCCGAAAACTCTGTAGTTCAGGAGTTGCAAAAAGGGTATATGATGCATGACAGGCTCCTTAGACCTGCCATGGTTGTGGTATCCAAAACAAAAACAAAGTCTGAAAACCAGAAAAAAATCAATAAAGAATAATAAAGAGAAACAGAGACACAAGACTTTCGATAAAAGATAGGAGGAAAACAAATGGGTAAAGTCATTGGAATTGATTTGGGCACCACAAACTCCTGTGTGGCGGTCATGGAAGGTAGCGAATCAAAGGTCATCACAAACCCCGAAGGAGGGCGCACCACCCCTTCCATCGTCGCCGTTTCAGACAGCGGGGAAAGATTGGTCGGCCAAATCGCAAAACGCCAGGCCATTACCAATCCAGAGAACACGGTCTTTGCGGTAAAACGGCTTATCGGCCGCAAGTATGCTTCAAAAGAAGTACAGGATGATAAAAAAATACTGCCTTACAAAATTGAACAGGCTGAAAATGGTGATGTCCGTATAAACCTCAGGGGCAAGTCGAACAGCCCGGCGGAAATATCATCGTACATTTTGGCAAACATTAAACATACCGCCGAAGAATATCTTGGCGAGAAAGTAACCGACGTCGTTATAACAGTGCCCGCCTATTTCAATGACAGCCAGCGACAGGCGACCAAAGACGCTGGAAAGATTGCCGGCCTCAATGTACTCAGGATTATCAATGAACCCACAGCCGCAGCTCTGGCATACGGTCTCGACAAGAAAAAAGAAGAAAAAATCGCCGTCTTTGACCTGGGCGGCGGCACTTTTGACATATCCATTCTTGAAATCGGTGAAGGGGTTTTTGAGGTCAAGTCTACCAACGGCGATACCCATCTTGGCGGTGAAGATTTCGATCTTCGTCTCATCAATTACCTTTCAAGTGAATTCAAAAAGGATCAGGGGATCGATATCAGAAACGACAAGATGGCATTGCAGCGGCTCAAAGAAGCTTCTGAAAAGGCAAAGATGGAACTCTCCACATCCATGGAAACGGATGTTAATCTTCCATTCATAACAGCCGATGCCAGCGGTCCCAAGCACCTTAATATAAAAATTACACGCGCCAAACTTGAAGGACTTATCAGCGATCTTCTTGACAACCTGGAAAAACCTTGCCGAACTGCGCTCAAGGATGCAGGCCTGACACCCGACGACATTGATGAGGTTATTCTTGTCGGCGGCATGACACGCATGCCGGCGGTTCAGGAACGCGTCAAAAATATTTTTGGCAAAGAACCCCACAAAGGTGTTAACCCCGATGAGGTCGTCGCCATCGGAGCTGGCATCCAGGGCGGTGTCCTGAGAGGAGATGTCAAAGATGTTCTCCTTCTCGACGTAACCCCCCTTTCCCTGGGTATCGAAACTCTGGGCGGGGTCATGACACGGCTTATCGAAAAGAATACAACCATTCCGACTAAAAAGAGCCAGATTTTTTCAACGGCGGCAGACAGCCAGCCTGCCGTTTCCATCCATGTGCTCCAAGGCGAACGGGAAATGGCTCCCGGCAACAAGACACTCGGGCGCTTTGAACTTGTGGGAATACCGCCGGCACCCAGAGGCGTGCCGCAAATTGAAGTCACTTTCGACATAGATGCCAATGGCATCGTAAATGTTTCTGCAAAGGATAGGGCCACCGGAAAAGAACAGTCGATTCAGATAACGGCGTCCAGCGGGTTGTCCAAAGAGGAAATCGACAAACTGATAAAAGACGCCGAACTTCACGCTGAAGACGATAAAAAGAAAAGAGAACAGGTCGAAGCCCGAAATACAGCGGATGCATTGATCTATTCAACTGAAAAATCGATCAAAGATCTGGGCGACAAGGTTGATGCTGAGACCAAGAGCAAGGTTGAAGCAGCCATCGAACCGCTTAAAAAGGCGATGGAAGGAGAGGACGCCGAAGAGATCAAACGGTTGAGTGAGGAGTTGACCCAGGTGTCTCACAAGCTGGCTGAAGCCATGTATCAGAAGGCTTCCCAGGCGGACGCCCAGCAGCAGGCCGGGGCAGCGGATCCGGAACAGCCCGGATCATCCGCACCTGAGGAAGACGTGGTCGATGCCGATTTTGAAGAGGTCAAAGACGACGATAAAAAATAACCGTTAAGAGCGGTTTACCCTAAAATCCTGCGTGCACTGCCGTGCCGCAGGATTTTTTTTGTGCAACACGCCGGGTTCGACCCTGGGTTAAAAAATAACCAGACGCTGGTTTTTTAAACTTCAACCGTAAAGGATAGTCAAGAATATGCCTTGAAAATCTTCTTTAAATATGTTTCAGGTTATAATTTTCATATATATTTAAGGAGATAGAGATGCGTATTGTAGACCTGCGATCGGACACCCTCACCCAGCCGACCCCTTCCATGCGACAGGCCATGTCGGCGGCGAAAGTCGGAGACGATGTGTTCGGTGAAGACCCGACGGTGAATCTTTTGGAAGAAATGGTTGCAAAACGGCTGGGAAAAGAAGCTGCACTGTTTGTGCCCAGTGGAACCATGGCAAACATGGTGAGCCAGATGACGCACTGTGGGCGGGGTGACGAAGTAATTCTTGGCGATCAATCCCATATTTTTTTCTATGAGCAGGGAGGATCATCTGCTTTGGGCGGCATACATCCACGCACTGTAGCCAACCAACCTGACGGCAAGATGGCTCTCCATAACATAGAAGCGGCAATTCGACAGGACGACATTCACTTTCCGATAACACGGCTGATTGTTCTTGAAAACACCCATAACCGATGTAATGGAAGCCCCCTGGATGCTGCGTACATGCATTCCGTGGGAAAGTTGGCACGTCGTTACGGGCTGAAAATACATGTTGACGGCGCCCGGCTTTTTAATGCCGCAGTTGCTTTGGGTGTCGAAGCACGGGAACTGGTTGCCGAAGCAGATTCGGTCAATATTTGTCTGAGCAAGGGGCTGGCTGCGCCGGTGGGCTCGATAGTTACCGGGAACCGAGAGTTTATTTCAAAAGCTCGGCGGGTTCGCAAGGTGTTGGGTGGCGGTATGCGGCAGGCGGGCATACTGGCAGCAGCGGGTATCGTTTCTTTGACGGAAATGGTAGATCGTTTGGAAGATGATCATGTAACCGCCCGAAAATTGGCAGAAGGCTTGGCCGATGTAAAAGGTCTGTCAATTGATCCCGATGATGTGAAGACCAATAT
>JAQBBE010000066.1:0-6929 GCA_032126435.1 Desulfobacterales bacterium
TTGACCTCTCCTTCCATTAATTCGAGGCTCCTGGCAACATCTTCAAGGGAAATCTTTTTCATGTTTTTACACAACATCTTGCTCGAAGCCGGGTAAAACAGCTTGTCAGGATTGGCTTTTTTCAAGGGATAAAGAAGCCCGACCTCCGTACCGACGATAAAGGTGGAAGCTTTAGATTCTTTTGCATATCGGATCATCCCCGAAGTGCTGCGGATAACATCTGCCAATTCGAGAACTTCCGGCCGGCATTCCGGATGGGCCATAAAAATTGCATCCGGATAGGTCCGCCGGGCATGGTTCACATCTTCAGGTTTGAGGCGATCATGGGTCGGACAATATCCGTCCCATGTGTGTATCTTCTTCTTTGTCAGCGAAGCGGCGTACAGGGCGAGATTTCGATCCGGCGTCATGAGTATCTCATCGGCATCCAGACTGTTTACAACATCGACGACATTGGCCGAGGTGCAGCAAATGGTGGAAAGGGCTTTGACCGCTGCGGTGGAATTGACATAGGTGACAACCGGCATGGGCGGGAGCTTGTCCAGCATGGCTTGCAGCCCTTCCGGTTCTATCATGTCGGCCATAAGACATCCGGCATCTTCACGGGGAAGAAGGACGGTTTTGTCCGGAGACAGAATCGACGCGGTTTCCGCCATAAAATGCACGCCGCAAAAGACGATGACTTCGGCATCGGTTTGGGCGGCTTTGATGCTCAGCTCCAGTGAATCGCCGCAAAGATCTGCAACATCCTGAATTTCCGGGGGCTGGTAGTTATGTGAAAGCATAATTGCTTTTCTTTTTTTCAACAAACTTCTGATCTTTTCCTTCATTCTAGAGTTCCTTTTTCGTCAAGATTCAACACCTCTATCCCTTGGGGCAATTTAAAACTGAACATGGAATCGTCGATTTTTTGTATAAACTGAATATCGCTAAAGACGATCCGGGTTTCATCGCCATATGAATTGGCGGTAACAATTCTGACAACATCGAACGTTCTGGTTGAAACGGACAGATAGATGACCGATACATCGAATGCTTTTTCCATGGGTAAAAGCTTCAGTTCATAGAAGTCATCTCCAGTCTTTTTTTCAAGCGCAATACTGAATTTCTGTTGGATCAGTTTCATATCGGAAAGAAAACTGAACCCTTTGCCGCCTTCGAAAAAAGAAGGTGCTTTTCCGATCATTACCTGATTGTCTTCAGGTCTGAATATCCACAACGTTTCGTTGTCGGTCATAATAATTTGGCGGTCAGGCGTTTCATATTCCCATCGCATTTTGCCGGGACGTTTGAAAAAGGCTTTTCCGGATGCGCTGTCCGTTATTTCCATGGCTTTTATGGTTGAGGTTTGGAAAAATTGTGCTGTAAATCCCGGAACCGCATACCGTTTTTCAATTTTTTTTATAATATCGTCCAAGGATAACCGGGAATCCGCCACCGGCGATGGAGGTTGGGCCGATACATTCCGGCACAATTCCGCCGAACCACAGAAAAATAAAAAAACAAACACCAGCCATACGGTGAGCTTGAACTTCATCGATTTATCTCCTATCCCGGACGTTCCGGTCACGGTGTAATCTTGATGAACTCGTAAAAAGTCTTTTGTGAGTAACATCGAGCAATTTTGGAGAAAGATTCATGATGAGTCCGGCGTTAAAAATTGCAAGCTGTTTGAGGGCGCAAGCCCGAGTTCTTGCAATTTAGCCAGGCGAGTCATGAATCCCAAAATTGCTTGCGGAGCGAGCAAAATCAGACTTTTTACGAGTTCATCAAGATTAATTGATCGCAAACAAAATGAAGTACTAAAATAAATAGTTAAAAGCAATAGACTAAAGCGAGGCCTGTTGTTTATGCGTCGGGATCAATCCATGACCCCGTACTTTTTGAGCTTCTTATGGAGCGTTTTCCGTGTAATGCCAAGGCGCCTCGCCGCTTGGCTCTTATTGCCGTCCGTGGATTCCAGCATACGCAGAACAGCGGCCTTTTCAACCGCCTCCAGAGACAGGCTGTTCTCTTTTCCGTCAAAAACGGGCACGGCTTCGGCAGGGGACTGGGAAACATTCTGCATAATGGCAAAATCCTGCACATCAAGATAGTCCGTTCGGGTCAGCACAACACCCCTTTCGACCGCATTCATGAGTTCACGAACATTGCCGGGCCAGTCATGCCGTATCAGTCGATCCATGGCCCTGGGGGTGAATCCCTTTATCTCTTTGTTGTTCTTTGCGGAAAACATCCCGAGAAAATGCTGGGCAAGCAAAGGAATATCGTCTCTCCGTTCACTCAAAGGCGGAATTTCCAGACTGACAACGTTCAGTCGATAGTACAGATCCTCACGGAACAGCCCTTTACGTTTCAAATCGACCAGGTCTCTGTTGGTGGCGGTAATGACCCTGACATCCACCTGGATGACGTCTTCGCCGCCCACACGGGTCAATTCTCTCTCCTGCAGTACGCGCAACAGTTTGACCTGCATGGTCAGCGGCATTTCACTCACCTCGTCAAGAAACAGGCTCCCTTGGTGTGCCTGAATAAACCGTCCTTCTTTTCTCCGGTCTGCACCGGTAAAGGCACCTTTTTCATGCCCGAAAAGCTCTGATTCCAGGAGCGTTTCGGTAATGGCGGCACAATTGATCTTAACAAAGGGACCCTCTTTTCTCGGGCTGTTGTAATGGATCACCCCTGCAATCAATTCCTTGCCCGTACCGGACGCTCCGGTGATCATTACCGTGGCTTCGGACGGGGCCACATGGGCCACTGTTTCCATAAGGCGCGCCATGGCAGGACTGCGGCCCACAATATTCTGCATGTCAAAATGCTTCCCGAGGTTTTCCTTGAGAATGCGGTTTTCCTCTTTCAGCCGGGTGTGCTCCATGGCCCGTTCTATGGTCAGCCGAAGTTTGTCGAAATCGAGGGGTTTTGTAAGATAATCGTACGCGCCTTTTTTCAAAGCTTCCACAGCCGTTTCCACCGATGAATACGCAGTCATGATGGTTACCGGTATGGCCGGGTTGAACGCTTTTATCTCTTCGAGGGCTTCAAGGCCGCTGACCTTCAGCATTCTGACATCCATTAGAACCAGATCAAAAGGACGTTTCTGAACCGCTTCGATGGCGGTTGAACCGTCATCCGCCTCCACAATATCATATCCCCATCCCCCGATAAGGGTGCGCAACATGGTACGATGGGTGTTGTCGTCATCAACAATCAATAGGGTTTTTTTATGTTTCATGGCGCCTCTCTTGACGGCTTCGTAAAAAGTCTTTTGTGAGCGACATCGAGCAATTTTGGAGAAAGATTCATGATGAGTCCGGCGTTAAAAATTGCAAGCTGTTTGAGGGCGTAAGCCCGAGTTTTTGCAATTTAGCCAGACTATTCATGAATCCCAAAATTGCTCGCAAAGCGAGCAAAATCAGACTTTTTATGAGTTCATCATCTCTTGAGTGGGTAAAACCTAAATGCTGAAAACCTGTTATCTGTGTTCAGATTTTCGTTAGAAGCCATCAGTTAGGCAATAAGATGCTAACGGTGGTCCCCTGGCCCAATCGGCTCTCCACCTTTATTTCCCCGCCGTGAACCTCTACGATATTGTGAACGATGGCCAATCCCAAACCGGTGCCGGATGCTTTGGTGGTAAAGTAGGGATCGAAAATATGCGCAAGATTGTTTTCGTTGATGCCGCTGCCGGTATCCGAGACCCGGATCTCGATGCCATCCTTTTTCACATTTTTCCCCAGCGTGACGGTCATGTTTCCTTCATTGTCCATGGATTCGATGGCATTCAGATACAGATTCAGAAGGACCTGGTTGATCCTGTCCGGATCGAAAAACGCCGTGTCTATTTCAGGATCAAAGCGGGTTTTAATGTCGATGTTCGCTTCCGATGCCCGCCGTTCAATGAGTTTGAGAGAGTCCTTTAAAAAGGCTTCAACAGGGATCGATTTTCTCGATATTTTTATGGGCCGGGCAAACTCATGAAGCTGGCCCACAACCCGGTTCAACCGGTCGACTTCCTGAATCATGAGGTTGGAAATCTGTTGGTTTTCCGGCACGTCATGGTATCTTTCCTTGAAATATGTGGCAAAACCTTTGATGGAACTTAAGGGGTTGCGTATCTCATGAGAAACACCGGCGGCAAGTCTTCCGACAGATGCAAGACGCTGGCTCCGTGCGATCTCTCTTCTCAAAGAACGGACTTCACTGAGATCCTTGAACAGGAGCACATACCCGAGAAACGTTCCGTTTTCATCGCTCAGTGATGTCGCGCTGATTTCAAGGGGGATAATCCCCTTTTCTCCAACGGTACAATCTATCTCCTTTTCAACAACCCCTTTTTCCATATCCAGGTCTTTGAGCATCTGCCATAAATCCTCAGGCAGTACGTCCGCTGCATTTTCCCCCATGACCGTTTCGGCGGAAAGGCCAAGAATCGTTCCGGCCACATGGTTCAGGGAGGTAATCGTTTGGTGGTCGTCTGTGGCGACCAGGCCGATGGGCATATGCTCAACCAGATTGTCGGAGAAGGCTTTTATCCTGGAGAGGGACATCCGTGTCACGCGGTAACTCTGGGCCAAAAATAGCAGAATGATGCCGGCAAATCCAACCAAAAGGAGGATAATGCCCATGATAACGGTATGCCGGGTATCGGTCCTGATGGCCTCTTCGATGGATGTCATGTCGAGCCCCACAAAGATGATCGGCGTGGACGGCGGGACATCCATTCTTTCATCCATACCCCGTTGAAACCACAGATGCATCATCATGCGCCCTTGCCCCATGCTAAAGCTTCTTTCCTGGGGCAAGAATCTACTGAACACTTCAAATATTTTCTTTCCGCCAGGGGTGGAGACGATGCGCCACTGAACCGTTTGAAGATGCGAAATCCTTTTAAGATCCAGCCCCTTGCCATGATATTTTCCGATATGCTTGGGGTTGTCATGGGCAAGGATCATGCCGTCTTCATTGGTGACCAAGAGATATAGAATATCGGGCTGCTGGGCCGTCTCGGCAAGAAGTCTCTGAAGCTGGAATTCGCTCCGGCTCATTCCCAGACCTGTCCGTGTCCCTGCCTCGAAAGACCGGATCAAGGCAGCCCCCTTTTCCAGCAAGAGGCGGGTGTTGTTCTGATTCTGTCGGTGGATGTTCTGGACGGTGATAAACGCAAAAATCGGAAACAGAACCACCACGGCGCCGATAAATATCCACGGCGGTACACCGGTCCAAAATCTGTTATGTTTAATTTTATTCGGCATGACGGTAGTTATAGTGCAAATCTGATGCCATCGTTAATGTTTCCGATAATCCCTTGTTGGGTACAGGATTTTTAATTCAGAGATAAGGATCCACATGGATACTATTTACCCATCTGGACGCTTTTACAGGCGCTCCCGGGTACATAGTATCCACCATCCGGTTTCTAATGGCAAGGAAAAAGGGGGGTTATGGGCACTGGAAATTCTCGATCTCCGGAATTAAGGGCCGGATGGCGTCGAGTTCATTGGGCATGATAGGCCGCCAATCGACGGTATAAAATATTTCAAATCCATAATAAGACTTGGGGGTAAATATGGCGACATACAGGGCCGGCTCATCCGGATAATGCTCGATCCAGAGGACTTCCTCGATTATCAGACTAAAATCCCTGCATATTCTTTTTCCCAGACTTTCGGCGCAGGTTGTCTTAAATATTCCTTCCCCGGTCTGGGTCGCCACAACGGCGTACGGTCTGAGATGCTGAACATCCGGATATCTTTTCGAAAAATCGATGACCCTCAACCGCCATGCGCAAGCCCATTTACCACCCAGCTTTGAAGCGGCGTCTTCCTGCCGTTGCAAGCGATATGTTCCGTCGAAAAGAAGCAAATTTCGTCACTCCTATCAAAAAAAACATGCTCCATGGTGCCTTTGGACACATAAAAGGACCTTTCGCCCGTTTAAAACAGGGCCATCTGCCGATCATCCTTTTGTTTCCAGCCTTTTATGGGCCCCTTTCGAATCCGGGCAAACACCCCTGGGGCCAGTTTGGCATGACGCGCCCAATCGAGCATAATTTTAGCGATGTTTTCAGCGGTACTCTCCTTCCAGTTTGTGCCGAGCTTCCCTTTGAGTTCAACCCCGAGCCCCAAAAGTGTATTGCCATTAAACCGATGGAATTCAAGTATTTCCATGAAAATTGAAAACGAGGGCATCTGCAATGCCCCTTCCGCAAACAGAGTGGGGCGCTGGTCTATATTCTGCACGAATTCTTGCCCCTTGGGAAGCATTTTAATCAATGGCGCCCGCCGAACGATGAAACCCAGGTCTTCCAGCGTTGCCAGGGCTCTAAAAATGGTATTTTTGCCAAAACCGGTCCAATCCACCCTGCCATCCCCCTGGAGCGCCTGAAAAAGCCTTTCCGCCATTTTTTCAACCGGGGAATACTGGATCTGCGGGGTTTTAGATCCACGTCTTTTGGGCAACAGGAGACGACGCACCCGGATTTCTGTTGCCGGGTCAAAGAAAACGAGCATTCGATTTTTTTTATCCCAAATCGCGAGGTCGGCGAAGTCTATCCATTCCGCCAGAATACGGGCATATTTCAACCCGGTTTTACCGGAAACAGACCTGTAGGAGACCGAAATCCCGAACAGGGTGGATACTTCATCCATGGCCAGGGTGTTTTTTTCTTCCAATATTTTTAAAAGACCGTGAACCAGCCGGTTGCCTCGAAGCCTGTCTTGCAAATGTGTTCTCAACAAAGCCACGATATCATGGTGCGCGGCAGGCAATTCGATTTGCAGGGCTGCCGTACCCTTACTGAATCTAACAAGTCCAAGGAGATCCATATCTTTTGCAACCCGGTAAAACAGCGGCCCGGACAGGCCGGCCCGTGCTCTAAATTCGGAAATATCCAGAGAACCGTGGGCTGCATGAAGGATCTTCGCCGCTTT
>JAQBBE010000067.1:0-8960 GCA_032126435.1 Desulfobacterales bacterium
CGATCAAAAACATTCCGGAAACGATCAAAATGGCCGTTGTCGAAAGCACCAGCTTGGAGTGAAGGCTGAAACGGGACAGGTCCCGGCGCTTGAATAAAAATTTCTGTCTGATCTCGGACAATACCAGAAAACCCAGACCGCCGGATACAATCAAAAAGCAGACCACCAGATTCAACGCCCAGTTTTCCCGATATCCGACAAAGCTATCCGAAAAGACGGAAAATCCTGCGTTGCAGAAAGCGCTGATGGAATGAAATATGGACAAGAACAGCGCCTGCTGTGCCGTATGCCCGGGAAGAAAGCAGGGAAACATCAGGAATATTCCCATCCCCTCGATCACAAACGTCAAAAGAACCACATCCTTTAGAATGGAAGAAATATTCCGTTCCCTTGAATGGGTGAAGGTATCCTGGACCATGATTTGCCCGGAAAACCCGGGCCTTCTTCGGGCCAGCATCAGGAAAAGTGTCGACAAGGTCATGATACCGAGGCCTCCGGTCTGAATCAGGATCAGAAGGACAGACTGCCCGAAGGGGCTGAAGGCGGTCCCCGTATCCACCACCGTAAGACCGGTGACACAGACCGCAGAGGTCGAGGTAAAGAGCGCGTTTACAAACCCAAGGGGTTTTCCCGTGGTCACTGCAGGGAGCATCAACAGGATCGTCCCCATTAAAATCAACAGTGCGAATCCGATAATTGTCGTACGCGCAGGGGACCGGAGTATGGATTTTGAAATTCGCATGGCTCAATTAATCGCTGAACGGTTCGGCAAACGCCGCAATCCTTGGAATTGTGCGGGTGCCGATTCCAGTTCTTTAAGAAAAACATGCCGTTTCAATCAAATCGCACGGAAAAACACAAGGTAAATCCTTCATGGGCGAGAAAATCGAGGCAATGGAACAGGTCGCCCGCTGGGGTTTTTTCAGTGTTTTTCGTTGTTCCTTGAATAGGCGTCGTCACCCAGGCCCGACACAACGCCTTTTTTTAAATAGTGGTATCCGGTTGCGGCGATCATGGCGGCATTGTCACCGCAAAGCGCAACCGAAGGGATATGAACCGTCAACCCTTTGAGGCCGGCATGGTGCCGGATTTTTTCCCTCAGCCTGTTGTTTGCGGCGACCCCCCCCACGATGGCCATATGGTCGCATCCTTTCACCATAGTGGCATGAATGATTTTGTGGGACAAAACATCCACCACCGCTTCCTGAAATCCGGCCACGATATCCGGAATCTGATGCAGGTAATCGTCCGGGTGGATCTCGATATATCGCCGCACCGCAGTTTTAAGGCCGCTGAAACTAAAATCGAACATCGTTTTATCCAGAAACGGTCTGGGGAAGACGATATTTTCCGGATCGCCTTGTCTGGCAAGCCGGTCGATCATACGGCCGCCGGGATAACCGAGGCCCAGCATTTTGGACACCTTGTCAAAGGCTTCTCCGGCAGCATCATCCCGGGTCTGCCCCATGAGTTCGAAGTCCGTGTGGGAGGTTACATGGTAGATGCCGGTATGCCCGCCGGACACGAGAAGCGCCACAAACGGAAACGTCGGCGGATCGGGTTCCAAAAATACTGAATTTACGTGGGCTTCGAGGTGATCGACACCCACCCAGGGGACATCCAGTGCATAGGCAAAAGCCTTGGCAAAACAAAAACCCACCAGCAAGGCACCCACGAGTCCGGGACCACGGGTCACCGCAACGGCATCGAGGGCTTTTGAATCGATGCCCGAAGAACCGAGGGCTTCATCCACCATCGGTACGATCGCTTCCATATGTTTCCTTGAAGCCAGCTCGGGGACCACGCCGCCATAGGGATGGTGAACTTCGATTTGGGATGAAACGACGGACGACAATATTTGTTTGCCGTCAACGACCACCGCTGTTGCAGTTTCATCGCAGGATGTTTCAATACCGAGGATGATCATAACGGCTTTATCTTACCCGGCACACGCCCGGTGCCGGCCTTTTTGCCCGTTCAGCTGCTGCAGACACGTTTCCCCTTCTGTGCGCCCCCGATCCATTCCATCAATCTCAAGAAGGGGTTCCCGATCTTTTTCAATCTTTGTTTTTTGTCCATGCTGTGATTTTTCATTGTTAAAAACAACGACCACCGCCAAAAGGGGTGGCCGGATTGGCCCCGTAATAGGGGTTGAACCATCATTCGTTCATTGCAGCGCCATCAAGAAACCAACCCTTTAATAGCGCTCGGACTAGGCCCACTGAACCCGGTCGGTGGACGCTTTTCGCTCAACGACTTTTCCGATGATAAAGACGTTTTCATTCATGGCGGTAAGGCGATCCAGGATTTCCTGGGTGCTCTTTTCACGCACAACGGCAACCATTCCGATACCGTTGTTGAATGTACGCATCATTTCGTGTTCCGATATATTGCCGGCCTCCTTTAGATACGTAAATACGGGAGGTACATCCCAGCTGTTTTTTTCCAATACGATATTACAGCTTTCCGGAATAACACGGACAATGTTGCCGGGGATCCCGCCGCCGGTGATATGGGCCAGTCCGAAGATCGGCAGATCTTTGATGACACTGTGAATGGTCTCTGAATATATCCGCGTCGGCGTCAGCAGCGCTTCACCGAGGGTCTGACCGAATTCAGGGACGAAGGTATCGATCTTCATTTTCAGAATTTCAAAGCAGATCTTGCGTACCAGGGAATATCCATTGCTGTGAAGCCCGCTGGATGCAATTCCGATCAGTTGATCCCCCACGCGGATTTCCGAACCATCGATAATTTTACTGTTTTCGACAATCCCCACGGTAAAACCGGCAAGGTCATATTCATTGTCCTGATAGAATCCCGGCATCTCGGCGGTCTCCCCGCCGATCAGTGCACAGCCGGCCTGTCGGCAGCCTTCACCGATTCCGGTGATGACATCCGTAGCGATGTCGGTGTCCAGCTTTCCCATGGAAAGATAATCGAGAAAGAACAGCGGTTTCGTGCCCTGGACGGTGATGTCGTTCACACACATGGCCACAAGATCGATGCCGATGGTATCGTGCTTTTCCATCATAAACGCGATCTTGAGCTTGGTCCCGACACCATCGGTGGAACTTACGAGAACCGGATTTTCCATGCCGCCGATGTTGAGTGAAAACATGCCGCCGAACCCCCCGATTTCCGAAATAACACCTGACCGGGAAGTCTGATTTGCAATTTTTTTAATGCGTTCGACCAATCGGTCTGCTTTGTCAATATCTACACCGGCATCCGCATACGTCAGTGATTTTGTCATTTGAATCCCTCTGCAAACATCTTGTCAATTTGGCTTTGTTGAAAAGGCGGCGTATACACGATACCCCTAACAACCCTTAACGCGGCCAAATAAAATGATGATCCATCGTAAAAAATAAAAATGGGGGGTTAAAATTTCTGGACATTAAAAATTAATCCGAGCGGGCTTAAAAGTCAAAACAAATTTTTTGACATAAAATAGTTTGTATTGTAAATAAAGACACAAGCCAGCAAACGGAGGTTTTGAAACGGCTTATCCCAAAGTGACGCAACGGTACGACGTGTGTTAAGATCTTTACACCATTTATTTTAAAGAGGGTATGTTTATGAAAACTTTTGCCAGGCTCGATCGTCTTCCACCGTATGTATTTGCAACCGTCAACAAGATTAAAATGGATGCCAGACACGCCGGAAAGGACATCATTGACCTCGGAATGGGAAATCCCGACCTCGGGACGCCACAGCACATCGTGGACAAACTCACCGAGGCCGCCCAAAAACCGCAAAATCATCGATATTCCGCATCCATGGGCATTACCAAACTGAGGATGGCCATTTCAAGCTGGTATAAACGCCGGTACGATGTCGATGTCGATCCGGATACCGAAACCATCGTCACCATCGGCGCCAAAGAAGGGATATCCCATCTTGTCCTCGTAACGATCCGGCCTGGAGACGTGGTGTTCACACCCAACCCGACCTACCCCATCCACCCCTACTCGGCCATTATTTCCGGCGGCGACGTAAGGGGGATACCCGTGGGTCCGGGAAACGATTTTTTTGAAAACCTGATGAACGCCACCCGGCAGACCTGGCCGAGACCCAAAATCCTCATTATCAGCTATCCGCACAACCCGACCACAGAAGTCGTAGATATCGAGTTTTTTGAAAAAATCGTCGATTATGCCAAGGAGCACAACATTCTGATCGTCCATGACTTCGCTTATGCGGATCTGGCATTCGACGGCTATAAGCCCCCCAGTTTTCTCCAGGTCAAAGGCGCCAAAGATGTGGGGGTCGAATTTTTCTCGCTCTCCAAGAGTTACAGCATGCCCGGATGGCGGGTGGGCTTCTGTGTGGGAAATCCTGAAGTTGTGGGCGCCCTTCGCAGGATAAAAAGTTATCTGGATTACGGCATATTTCAACCGATTCAGATTGCAAGCATCGTCGCTTTGAACGGCCCCCAGGATTGCGTCAAAGAAATATGCGACACCTATAAACTGCGAAGAGACGCCCTGATAGCCGGCCTAAACCGCGTGGGCTGGGAAATTGAAAGCCCCAAGGCGACCATGTTCGTATGGGCCAAAATCCCGGATCAATTCCTCGACATGGGGTCCGTGGAGTTCTCTAAAATGCTGATTAACGAGGCCCAGGTGGCTGTTTCACCGGGCCTTGGATTTGGCGAATATGGTGACGAATACGTACGGTTTGCCCTCATAGAGAACAATATGCGCATCAATCAGGCCATACGGGGTATCCGGAAGATCATGTAAGAATTGAATATTGACCATTGAATATTGATAATTTATGGAATTCGTTTCGTGCTATTTATTCGTATAGAATTGACAAAATTCCTTCATTTCAGTATCTCATCCACCGGGCAAATTCGGAAGTCTTATAGAAGAATTTCCGAAACACTAAACCCTGATTGATCGTAAACAAACTGGGAGAAATTATACAATTTTGTGGAGAAATCTTCGATGAAAAAAATAAATGTGGGGCTGCTCGGCTGCGGCACCATCGGCACCGGGGTTGCCAAGATTCTCATAGAAAACAAAGAGCTTCTTCTATCCCGGGTCGGCGCTGTTTTGAACCTGAAATACGTCGCCGATATCGACCTTGAAACCGATCGCGGCATACCCTTTGATGACGGCGTTTTTATCTCTGACGTCTTTAAAGTGGTCGATGATCCGGACATCGACATTGTCGTCGAAATGATCGGCGGGGAAGGAATTGCCAAAGATCTTATTTTACGGGCCATCGACAACGGAAAACCTGTGGTGACCGCAAACAAGGCCCTGCTCGCCCGCCATGGCAACACCCTGTTCAGGGCGGCCGTGGAAAACGGTGTAGACCTCGCCTTTGAAGCCAGTGTCGGCGGATGTATGCCGATCATCAAGTCGCTGCGGGAGTCTCTGGTGGGCAATCATATACAATCCATGGCCGGGATCCTCAACGGAACCTGCAATTACATCTTGTCACGCAGTGCCGAAGACGGCAGCAGCTTTGAAGATGTACTCGCTGAAGCCCAAAAAAACGGTTTCGCCGAGGCAGATCCGACGCTGGACATCGAAGGCATCGACACGGCACACAAGCTGGCCATTTTGACCTCCCTTGCCTATGGTATGGAAATTAACTTTAAGGACATCTATATTGAAGGAATCTCCAAAATCACCCCCATGGATATCGAGTTTGCCCGGGAATTCGGCTACCGCATCAAACTCCTTGCCATTTCCAAAGACACGGGAGATGCCGTCGAAGCAAGGGTTCATCCCACCATGATCCCTTTCACCAATCCCCTTTCCGGTGTCAACGGCGTGCTCAATGCCATTATAATTACCGGCGACGCGGTTGGCGACATGATGCTTTACGGATATGGCGCAGGCATGATGCCCACAGCCAGCGCGGTGGTGGGGGACATCGTTGACATCGCACGCAATCTCCTCACGAACGCCAAAAGCAGAATCCCGCTGCTTTCCTATCAGATGGACCGAATCCGTAAAATTCCGGTTCGGCGGGTCGATGAGATATTCATCCATTATTATTTCCGGTTTTCGGCCCTTGACCGCCCCGGTGTTCTGTCAAAGATATCCGGAATCCTCGGCGACAACGAAATCAGCATCAAGTCCGTACAGCAAAAAGGGAGAAAAACCAATGGTGCGGTCCCCATTGTCATGCTCACGCATTTGGCCAGGGAGGCGAATGTGCAAAAGGCTTTGACCGAGATTTTGAATCTTGACGTTGTGAGCGACCGGCCGGTTCTCATACGAATCGAGGATGAAAATCAGGAGGATTAACACAACCGACCCCGGAGGCGCCGGCTTGAATTAATCCAAAAAAAATTTATTATAACACTTTATTTCTGCAGAGGCCAGGGCCGCTGATCCCCCGTACAACGGGGTCTTCGACCGACCCGAAAGACCGGAGTTTTTATAACGAATTAAACGAGGACAGTGAGGTATTATGCATATTGTTTGTTCCGACTTGGAAGGTGTTTTTGTTCCGGAAATATGGATTAATGTGGCTGAAAAAACAGGGATTAAAGAACTTCGGCTGACCACACGCGACATATCCGATTATGATGTATTGATGAAAAGACGGCTTGCCATTCTCGAAGAGAACGGGCTTAAAATAGGCGATATTACGGCGGTTATCGCCACCATGGACCCCCTTGAAGGGGCTGTGGAATTTCTGGACTGGGTCCGGTCACGCACCCAGATTATCGTTGTTTCCGATACGTTCGATCAGTTTGCAGGACCTTTGATGAAAAAACTCGGGTGGCCGACACTCTTCTGTCACACCTTATCCATAGAGCCTGACGGTTTCATTTCAGGATATGTTCTGCGCCAGAAAGACAGCAAGCGGGAAGCGGTGATTTCCTTAAAAAACCTGAACTACAAAACCATGGCTGTGGGCGATTCTTACAATGACATTACCATGCTCAAGGAAGCCGACAACGGCATCCTTTTCAACCCGCCGGATAACGTGAAGAGCGAGTATCCGGAGTTTCCGGTGTCATTCAGCTACGAATCGCTAAAAGATATTATCGAAAATATACTGTCTCCCTAATTGAGCGAATAGGGCGTCAAACACTTGGAGTGGGTTCGCTTCGTTGACAAACGGAATATTTGATGCTTAAACACAAAACCACATGCCGGGTGACATACGGCGATACCGATAAAATGGGGTATGTCTATCATTCCAACTATTTCCGCTGGTTCGAAATCGGCCGATCGGAGATGTTCAGGCATTTGGGGATTCCTTACAGTTCCATCGAATCGAGGGGGTTTTTCCTCCCGTTGTCCGAGGTGCACTGCAAGTTTAACGCCCCTTCCCAGTACGACGACATCCTGCTGATCGAAACGCGCCTCGATCCCCGTATCAAAGCGGGAATGAAGTTCGACTACCGGATATTCACCGAAGACGGCAAAAAACTGCTGGCCAGCGGATATACAAAACATGCCTGTGTGGATCGAGACAGCCGTCTTGTGCGACCGCCTAAATTTTTAATGGATATTATTTCAAAAAATGCCGATGCCGATTGACATTTCAAAATTTGACCGATGTCATCTCCTTGTTGTCGGAGATTTAATGCTCGATGAATACCTCTGGGGCGACGTCGACCGTATATCTCCCGAAGCGCCGGTCCAGGTGGTTTCCATCAAAAACGAGGGGTATGCACTGGGGGGTGCCGGCAATGTCGTCAACAATGCGGTAGCCCTGGGGGCAAAAGTATCCGTGGCCGGGGTGATCGGTACCGGCAGAAACGGACAGCTTTTACGCGACAAATTCAATGAACTCGGTGTCGATACCTCAGGTATTGTTGAAGAACCCGCCAGGTTCACCACCCAGAAGACCCGGATCATTGCATCCCATCAACATGTGTTGAGAATCGACCGGGAAACCGATACCGGCATATCCGACGCCACACTGGAAAAGATTACACGATACATAGAAGATAAAATACCCCAAGTGGATGTGGTGTTGATTTCCGACTACGGCAAGGGGCTCATTACCCAAAAACTGCTTTCGAGACTGATGGCATCGGCTCAAAAGCACCAAAAAATGAGTATTGTCGATCCCAAAGGGCTCGATTTTTCGAAATATTCCGGCGCATCCCTGCTCACCCCGAACAAAAAAGAAGCCGCCCTGGCTTCAGGCGTAGAAATTGTCGATGAATCCACCCTGGAAAAATCGGCCAACAAAATTTTTGAGACCGTCGACCTGGACAAGCTTTTAATCACCTGCGGAAAGGAGGGAATGGTACTGTTCGATAAAAACAGGGAGCCTTTCCGGAGCAGAGCTGAGGCGCGGCAGGTTTACGATGTATCCGGCGCCGGCGATACGGTCCTTGCGGTTCTTGGGCTTGCCATCGCATCAGGGGCTTCGATCCAAACCGCCGTCGCCGTGGCCAACACCGCCGCCGGAATCGTTGTGGGCAAGGTCGGCACTGCAACGGTTTCCAAACAGGAACTGGCTTCGGCCTTAAAATCGGACGACCCCGGCTGGCCGGCCAAATACAAACATTTATCTGAGCTTCCGGCGCTCGTAGAAGAACTCAAGAAAAAGGGAAAGCAGCTGGTATTGACCAACGGTTGTTTCGACCTTTTGCATGCGGGCCACATCCTCCTCTTTTCTGCGTCAAAGCAGATGGGAGATATCCTCATCGTTGCCATCGATGATGATGAATCGGTCAAAAAACTGAAAGGATCGGGGCGACCCATCATCCGGGCCGAAGAACGGGTCAAAATTTTGAGCGCCCTGGACTCGGTGGACTATGTTGTGGTTTTTTCCTCCAATGAACTGGAAAAACTCCTTGAAATTGTACAGCCGGACGTTTTGACCAAAGGGAGCAACTACGCCTCCAAGGAAGTTTTTGGGCACGAACGGGTCGAAGCCCTGGGGGGAAGGGTGGTTCTGATTCCGATGACAGAAAACATCTCATCCACCCGCATTATCAACAATATCAAAAGCAGCACGCCGGA
>JAQBBE010000068.1:0-7860 GCA_032126435.1 Desulfobacterales bacterium
CAAATGCTACCCCTTCATCCATTTCTCCATTGCCATCGATATCAACCCACCATCGTCCTCCAACGTATCCGGCATTTCCTGGTCTATACTCTGTCGAGAGCATATTAAAACCAGGAAGATCAGGATTGGTTCCTGGTGGAAAAAGTTGTTGAAATGGACCATGATTGATATATTGTTGATCGACCTGGTAATTTGTTTATATACTGCGCCAAAATTCGGGGTGGTTTAAAGAACCACCCCGAATTTTGGCGCAGGTAACAAAGCGATTGTCTAATAAAAACTTAATCTTAACTGACCCTTTAGGGCACTTTGATGATATGATTAGGGACAACGACAGGCTTTATGATCTAACAGATAACAACTCTCCAGCTGAATCTCTAGCTGAGATAAAAAATATCCTGCTCCTGATCGACCCTCCCCCGGACCCGTCGCCAATCGAAAAAATATACGCGGATATTCTCCGTCTCTTCAACGGAGAATTTCCAGGATACCGGGCCAGCAATACAAAATATCATAACCTGGAGCATACCTGTTCAACCGCTCTTGCTACTGCAAGACTTATTCATGGTTTGCACGTCCAGGGACAGGTTTTCTCCCCAAGGATTGTTCAGCTTTGTCTGATCGGGGCGCTTTTTCATGATACGGGCCTGATCCAGACCGAGGAAGAAGTGAAGGGTACCGGGGCTCTGTACACCATCGGACACGAGGATCGCTCAATTGCCGTCATGGAAAAATATCTCACCGAAAACGGCTATTCGCAGGAGGACATCCGCGACTGCGGCCATATTATCAAATGTACTGAGCTCTTCTTTCCCATAGAAGATATACCTTTCGAATCTGAAGAGGTCAGGACCATGGGCAAGGTTCTTGGAACCGCCGACTTGGTTGCCCAGATGGCAGACAAGAATTACCAGGAAAAATTGCCTCTGCTTTTCCTGGAGTTCCAGGAGGCCGGGATGGAAGAGTTTGAATCCCCCCTGGAGCTTTTCAGGAAAACAGAGGAGTTCTATCGCTCGATAGCACGTAAAAGGATGGCCGGTGTACTGGGAGGGGTTTCTTCCGCAGCTCTCTATCATTTCAGGGAGAGATGGAAAATAGACAACAATCTATATGAGGAATCAATCAAGTACAACATAAGACAGATGAAGGAAACTGTCATGGAGTCTCTTCTGCAGCTCTCCATCATTTCAGGGGGAGATGGAAAATAGACAAGGATCTTTATGCGGAATCAAACGTGGGAGAGAGGATGCTTTAGTCATAAGTCCAAATTTTATATTCCGCATCCAATCAATTACTGGAAAACATATGCTGTACAGGTTGGATCCCGAAAGTTGCAGGGTGATAGGTCTCGATAATTTCCCTTACGTAGTTGCCTGTTTCGGTGTCGCGTTCGTCCAGGTTAATTATTTCCCTTTTTTTATAACTGCCTTCCCCCTCTTTTTCCAGGACACAGACTAATGGCCTTTTGGAAAAATTCCTGCTGGGAGAACTGACAACCAAGGCCAGTTCGTCAGTGTCAAGCCTTAACAGGGTGCCGACCGGGTATACCCCAAAAATATTGATGAAAACCTTGATGAGGATGGGATCAAAGTCTTTGCCGGCATGATCAAACATGTAGCCCAGGGCGCGGTCCGGACTCAGCAGATATTTCCTGTAGGCCCGCGATGATGTTAAAGTATCATATTTATCTGCAATGGAAATTATCTTTCCAAAAAGGGTTAACGGTTTTTTCCAGCCGGCCCGGGGATAGCCGGACAGGTCATATTTCAGATGGTGCTCAAAAAGCGGCACCAGGATTCTGGCCTTGCTGTCAGGGGAGGCCTTGAGTTTTAACAACAGTCTGGCGCTGTTCAATGAATGCTCCTCAATCAATTTTAACTCACTGTCATCCAGCTTATCCTTTTTGTGCAGAACTTCGTTGGGGATCTCAATTTTTCCAAGGTCATGAAAAAGGGCACAAATGCCAAGACTTGTCAGGGTACGACGTGAGAGGTTGATACGCCTGCCAAGGCACATGGATAACATGGCAACATTCACCGAATGTGTGAAGGTGTAGTCGTCAAATGCCCGGAGTGTGCTGATGGCAGCATAAACTTCGTCATCCTCGATAAGATTTGTCACCATGTCTTGGACTATCCGGACGGTTTTCCCTATACCGACCACACTCTTCTTGTCTTTAATCTTCTGGGCAATTTCTTCGAGAGAGGCCTTGGCGTAAGTGTAGTCTTTTCTGGCCCTTTCCCACCGTTCTGCCTTGTCCTTGTAAGAGGATTCCTGGTCAGCCTGAGGTATTTCCGATTTCTTGACCAGTTCAACCCATTCTATATTTTGTTCAGCAAGGCAGTCTGTGAGCCAGGTGAGAGGTTCCGGCTTTTGCCCGGACTGTTCCAGCAGGCGTAGGAAAGCCAGAATCTCCTCCGCAGAGACATGCTTGACAGCTTCGAGGAAACGCACGCCTTCCAGGCCGCGAGTATCAAAATATCGTATAATGTTATCAAAAAGATTCTTTGTGTTTCTGTTGTATGGGAGCTTTTCATCATCAATAAACAGCTGGTCATTGGAGATTTTGAGCGTCAATGATTCATTCTCCACGCAGTTGTATATGGATTCGGAAAATTTCTCAATTCCCCTTATAACCAGCGTATGCTTATCACTGTGAATTCTTGCATTCTGGGTCAGGCTGTAGAAGTTTAGCAGGAATTCTTCAAACTGGGAATGGGATCTGTATTTTGCAGAATCAGTCATTGGTGTTTTCCCTAGAGAAAGCACTTATGGTCTTTGTTCTATCAAAAGCTTTCCTGATCACCTTGAATCTGCTTTTTGAAGCTTTCTGGAGAACATTCTTTGCTTCCGGAGTATCGAGCAATGCCAGGGCAATGGCTGCACCCTCACGGAAAACCGGTTTCCCTGGACCCATAAAACTGATCCATCCCCGGCTAAGGAGTATTCTGCGCAGGAACGGGACAGCCGTGTTTGAACCGCAGTGGCCAAGAGCCTTATAACAGGCAAGGATGTGAGCTGGATCCTTTTGAGCGGAATTTTCTCGCAAGTAGTTCAGCAGCAAGTTTTCCAGCACACTGGATTTATGTTTTGCAAAAGCTGCCAGGATACAGGCGCGTATCTCTTTGCTGGGATCATCAATGAGTGAAAACAACTTTTGTGCGTATTTGGGGTCCCTTTCAACCAGCTCATTGATCGCTTTCCTGCGCACCTTGTTAGAGGGGTGTTCGCACATCTTGAAAAGAATTCCATTGACCCGGTCTCCCTGCAGGCAATTCAGTATGGCCAGAAGCTTGTCCCCCATCTCCAGGCCATGCTGTTCCGCTATTTTTTCAAGAGGCCCAATGTCACGCTGGCTCAGGTGCACTATCACTTCCGAGACCAACTGCTGTATCTCGTGCGAACTTCTCTGCATGATGACCGGCACCAGAAAAGGGATAACCTCCGGAGAAAAATAATGAAGTGCCTGTTCAAAAGCCTCTAACTTTTCAATTTCACTCGTTTGCAGCTGCAAGAGCTTTTCGCTGATGAGTTGAAAAATTTCAGGCTTGGACAGATCGTGGAAAAAACGGTCGATGAGGGGGATCTTCCAATCCTGTTCAGTTGATATTTCTGGGGAGAGGAGCTTGTGCAGCGACTGAAATAATTTGATCAGCAGATCGAACTTTTCCAGCTCAATGGTTTCAAAAGCCACTTCCGAGATGAACCCCAGAACCGCGGTAAATTTTTCCTGTTGGGTTTGGTTTCTAAGAATGATCAGCAATAATTCAAAGAGGTCATCAGTAATATCCCAGCCTTCTTCCTCCTTGACCATTTGCTGAAGTATTTTGTAATCGGTATTGGACAGCTCCAGTTGGGCATCACTGATCGATGGATCGGCAATACTTCTGGCATAAGTGTCCTCGCCGTCCGATTCTGCCGGTTGCTGAGACCGGTCCGTTTCATTTTGATCAGCGACTTCTTCCGGCTGAGGCGCGGGGGGGGGAAGTTGGGAAAAATCCATTAACAGCAAGTCCTGCCAGAAAATATCCACCGCCTTGAAATCTATATATTCAAGTTCTTCATCCATCAGAGCAGTGACGATATCTCCCTCGGTTTCCTCTGCGAACAACCTGTATTTATGAGCTGTTCTGAAAAAGGAGACGATTTCCTCGAGGGGGAGGCCCTCTTGAAACTCAATCCATTTGATACCATCACGATAGAGCAAGGTGATGATGTCTTCCGAGGGGGCCTCCTGTGAAACTTTATGGATGATTTCAGAATTGCAAAGGAAACTGTCTTTTTCAACAGTCAGCCGCAGATCTACATGGTTCGTGAAAAAAGTGCTGAATGCGGCAAGAAGGTTTTCAATGGATTTTATAGTGGATATATGATCCTCAGGATACATGCCGTAATTCTTCCACGCCAGGATAAAAATGTTGATTACCTGCCTGGCATCCCGCAATTCCTTGCCCGAAAGGGATGTTGGTGCTGGAATTTCGTGCTGCTCTTTTGTGCTCATTTTTTCTACTAAGTCAAGAGAACTATTGAATGCTTCAGGTTTACATTTCTTAAGAATAGGATGTTGCTTTTTGCAAACTTGACGGTTTCGTAAAAAGTCTTTTGTGAGCGACATCGAGCAATTTTGGAGAAAGATTCATGATGCGTCTGGCGTTAAAAATTGCAAGCTGTTTGAGGGCGTTAGCCCGAGTTCTTGCAATTTAGCCAGGCGAGTCATGAATCCCAAAATTGCTTGCGGAGCGAACAAAATCAGACTTTTTACGAGTTCATCAAACCTAAGTTTGGCAAAAGTGTCCTTGTGGGTCAAGCAAAAAACTGTCCTCCCTGTTGGGTAGGCCCAAATGGGATTGAAGCTCCCTGCAGTCCGCCAAAGGGTTATGGCGGACAGGGAATGTTCTGCCTTACGGCAGTGCTTCGCGGCGACCAGGAACTTTTACCATTTTTTGATTCGCTCGCTAACCCCGCCGCAAGCAGCAGGGAAGCGCTCGCTGTTGCGGTTCAGAATGCCGGCAAAACCGGGCGTAGAGCAGGCTGAAAATTGACATGCCGGGAACCAAGATTTTAAAAAAATTCGATTTTAAAGAAAAGTTGAGTGTGGTCAGACCCCAATACGAAGCTATGAAAGCGTCTAAATCTTGCGATTCCAAAACTGGACGATCGATCAAAAAAGAAATAATTCACAACTGCTGCATATTTGCAGAATTGCAATGCTTACCATTGCATTAACGAAACACTAAAAGCCATAAAACGCATTTTCCAAAACATCTCTCCTTCCCAAAATTATCTTTTATTCCAGAATGTTATAATTATGTTTTATTTTTTTAAAAATGTGGCATAGAAAATGCTTTACAAGTTAGTGAGGTGCGTTAGAACCAAATTTTCTATACCCGTTTTTTAAATAGATGTATAAACCATAACCCAAATTGTATTGCTCCTTGATATAATCACATGAGAACAGCAAAAGTTGTTTAGACTTGTTGCAGATTTTAAAACAGGCATCTGGTGTCCTTTTGTGTTCATAGCCAATAAACATAACACCATAAGGGAGGTTATTCCATGGAGAAACCCCTCAAAATTTGCAGGACTTGCTCCCAACAGAATATTTCTATGAGCTTGGAGCTTAGAGTAACATCCCAAAAAAGCTGAGACTCTTAAGACCTTCAAAGGACATTTTGAAAGGAGAAAAATCATGGAAAAAAAGCTCATAAATTATGAAACATTGCTAAGGGTTACAAAGGCAATCTCTCATTCCAAGGACCCGGAAGAGGTTGCTCTGATGACGACAGAAAGCATCAAAACAGCTTTGGGTGCCAAGGGATGCTCTTTGTTTCTGATCAATCGTAAAAACAATGAACTGCAGTTGGCAACATCATACGGGTTGAGTGATGAGTATATAAATAAAGGCCCTGTAAGTGCCCTGCGCTCCATTGCCCAATCTTTGGAGGAAGGGCCGGTGGCGATCTATGATGTTATGGATGATCCAAGAATTCAATATCCTAATGAAGCCCGGAAAGAAGGAATTGCTTCCCTACTGTCGGTGCCTATCGTGGTCGGTAGCAATTTAATAGGGGCTATGCGTGTGTATACGTCTGAACCTTGGGAGTTCACTCTGGAAGATGTAAATTTCGTTCAATCTTTGGCTCAACTTGCTGGAATGGCTATAAATATGGCAAGATATACCAAAGGATTTAAAAGCAGCATTGATGTTCTGAAAAGCATGAGGGAAGTTCAGACCCATAGATTTACAAGAAGGACTCCTTATGAGGGAGTTCCAATAAGTGTCCCTTCGAACTAATTTTGTATACATGATTAATTGTCGAGATCAATGACTAAAAAAGGTGTAACAAAAGGTAATTTTGGATTCTTAACAGCCTCGGAAAGAATATAGAAGGCCCATATTAGCTGATTGAGGAAATTTTTCGAGGCTAAAGGCTAAAAGCCTTGAGAGCTTTATATCAGGGATTTTTTAACAAAAGGCATGGCTATAACCCTTAACCTCCGGGATAGAAACTGCAGGCCGAAAAGGGGAAAAAATGAAATGCTGCTATGTATGCGGAAAACTAATTTACGAAAACGAAAGGTCGATAAGCATTTTTCAATTCAATTTAGATCCTGACGATAAATATAATAATTTGATTTTCGATGGAGCTTTTTCAAATCACATGAATGAAGGTGTATCACTCTGTAAGGTTTGTACTGTAAAGACTTTTGCTATTTTTGTTAATACCTTAGAGGTAGAAAAAGAAGAAATTTCATATTCACAATAATCAGATTCGGCGGGCTTTTGGGTTTGTCCTGGAAAAATTTAAAGGCTCCCCACAACAAGCTGCAGGGAATTCACTCGCTGTTGCAGTTCAACATCGCTACAAGGGATCATAATGCGATGAAAAGAATGATCATAGAATGGTGTGAAACAAACAATATCGAATACACCGGAGAGTGAGGAGAACACGCGAGGACATACATATCCATAGGGGTAAAAGAAGGGTTTGTTGAGGAGGTAAAAAGATGGAAAACATATTAGATGATTTATCTCTGAGATTTCAAACGAAAGGTTTTATGCCCATTGAAATCCCAGGACTCATTCAGGATCTTTTTAATATGTTAGGTAAAGGTAGATATTTTACTATAACCTATATTAACAAAGAGTTGGAGGATCTGGGCTGGGGGCTAGAAATCATGGATAATGTTACATATGAATTAATAAACTCCTTGTTCAATAAAAAAAGACAAACATCCTTATCATAGATGATCAGAAGTGGGTATCTTTGTACTCTTAAACCTAAGAATGAGAAAGCGTGAAGTGAATCAATGTTATAATTCCACGCTTTTTTTATTTGTATGACAACACAGGATATTGCGGTGATGTAATCGGGTTTGAAATCTGTGATTTCTCCAACATACCTGGAAATAAGCTGATCCTTTGGTCACTGCTACAGATCACAACGGAATATAGGGGACATTAGTTTATAAGTTGACATGCGAATGGGGGTCGGGCCAGGCTAAGTGTCTGAAAATCCCTAAAAAGAACTCTAAAAATAGCCGTTTTTTTGTCGTAACATACAATTTTGGGTGCAAAATAACGGGTCTAAGGATTATTTTAAGACCTAAATTGAGCGATTTTCAAGTTTGCCGCAGATACAAGGAAGATGTTGTTTCGCTATAGTCGCCTATGCGGAACGGCAGTTGACGCAGTAGGTGCGGTGAAATTGGAAATCCCGTAGGGTTTCAAATTCTTGAAATTCAGAATGGCAGAATACCTTAAAAATATTATTAAATTAACCATTTCATAAATTTGAAACGTTCAGTTTAGGAAAGAGATTATATTTGACTTAAAAGGTCCTTTTGGGGGTCAAAAAG
>JAQBBE010000069.1:0-7878 GCA_032126435.1 Desulfobacterales bacterium
TCCAGAGCCGGTAAAAACCCTTATATTTATGAGCATGCCAATATCAGAGAGCAGGTCAGCTGGGTTCACCACGGTGAAAAGGCCACGGATAAGGCAACGTTGCTTGTTGCAGCAGCCACTGCCAAAGCAGGCCTTCTAAAACCCCTTGAGCCCATTCGCATGGAAGCCCGGCGACATGCCACCGTTATCGGCGGCGGGGTTGCCGGGCTGCGGGCGGCCAAAGATCTGGCCGACCGGGGAATTGAAGTCGTTTTGATTGAAAAAACACCTTTTCTCGGTGGACAAACTGCGCAACTGGATCGGATTGCGCCCACCGGCGACCGGGCGGCGGATCTTATTTCAGATCTTGCGGGACAGGTCCTGCGGGACGATTCCATTACGGTCCATACCTGCGCCAGTGTTGAAAAATTCGAAGGATATGTCGGCAATTTCAAACTCGGCGTCAAAAAGCAGTCCGCTCAAACAGAAGCGCAGCAAATTCTTACGCAATTGAAAACTTCCGGGAAAAACCCGGGTGAGTTTATTCCATTTGCGGGTCTGTACCCCTGGCCCCCGCCGGCTTCAGATGAGAAATTCAGTGTTGAAACCGGTGTAATCGTCTTGGCAACCGGTTTTAAATCTTATGCCCCGTATCATGGAGAATACGGTTATGGTGAACTTAAAGCGGTGATAACGCTCCCCGAGTTGATCCGAATTTTGGCAGAAAACAACACCGCCGGCAACTGCCTAAAAATAGACGGAAGAAACATACGGCATTTGGCCATGATCCACTGTGTCGGCAGCCGGAAGATTCCGGGCGTCCACCCCGAAGATGAATCCGGAAACTTGAACGAATATTGTTCGCGGACGTGCTGCTCGGCCACGCTCAACGCTGCCAACATCATTCGTGAAACCTATCCTGAAACTCAAGTTTTCGAATTTTATAGAGACATTCGGACCTATGGCCGGGGACAGGAAGAACTTTACGAACAGGCGTCCAGGAATAAAGTAATTTTTTTGCGTTTTGAAGCCCAGGATTCCCCTGAGGTTTCAAAGAACAGTGATTCGGATGATTTCCCGTTTCGGGTCAAAGTAAGGGATGCCCTGACGTTCGGTGAAGAAGTCGAGGCCCCGGTGGATCTGGTGGTTCTGGCCACTGGAATGGAACCGAACAACGTGTCCGAGCTGGTAGACATGATGAAAATTCCAGTCGGCGCAGACCGCTTCCTGTTGGAAATTCATCCGAAACTGCGGCCGGTTGAACTGTCGGTTGCCGGGATTCTGCTGGCCGGCACCTGCCAGGCGCCCATGGATGTCGGAGAAGCCTGCACCGGCGCTTCCGCCGGCGCAGGCAAGGCCGCTGTATTGCTCGCTCGCGGATATGTAGAACTCGACCCCTTTGTGGCGGAGGTCGACCTCCACATGTGCAACGGTTCGGGCGCCTGTGTGGAAGCCTGTTTAAATGAAGGCGCCCTGAATCTGGTTGAGATGGAAATCGATGGAAAAAAGGTTAAACGGGCCCGGGTGGCGCCGGCATTTTGTACAGGATGCGGTGCTTGTGTTGCGGTGTGTCCTGAAAATGCCATCGACATCAACGGATGGACGCTAAAACAATATGAGGCGATGGTTGATATGATCGTCTCCGATGACGTCGTGGCCTGACCATTATTAAGCAATCACTTGACAACTGGGCGGCAGTTGGCGTGCCGTTTGGAAAGGGTTCCAATGAACCGAGACAATCAAAGTAGAACCGAAAAAAAAGATCTCCTGAAACGGCTGCGTAATGAGCGAAAAGAATGGATAACCCGGGCTTCTGCAAGACTTAGACTGCAGAAAAAGGAATTAAGGGCCATAAAAGAGCAGCTCAGGGAAGGGGCCGGAACCGTGCCACAGATTGCCGCTGCAACGGGAATTCCTGCCCACAGAGTCCTCTGGTATTTTGCGGCCCTCAAGAAGTACGGAGAGCTCATCGAGAACGAAAAAGACGGCAGTTATTACCGGTATTCATTAACCGGAAAACCAACCGAAGATGCATCTGTGCATAACCCGGATTGATTCACCGATCCGATACAGAATGGATCTGACGTTAGTGAGGAGTGTGATAATGACTTTATTGAATCCGAATTTTGCTAAAGAACTGGAGCGCTTTGGGGAAGACACCGCGCTGGAATGCTTTAACTGCGGAACCTGTGCCGCCATATGCCCGCTGATTTACGAGCATTTTCCCCGCAGAATGATCCGCTACATCCAGCTGGGAGCAAAAGATCGAATTCTTGAAAATGCTCAGGACCTCTGGCGCTGCCTCCACTGCGGGCTTTGCACCCAGACCTGCCCCAGAGAAGCCGATCCCGGGGAAGTCATTCTGAGCTTAAAACGCTTTGTTGTGGATATTTGGAGGAGGTCCTGAAATGTATAATCCCAGGGATATTATCGACCTGATTGCCGACAATGTCAGAAAAACCCGGAATCCGTTCGGCATCCCGAAATTTTTATGCAACCGGTGGTGGAAAGATTCAGCCATACCCGAAAAAGGCGAGGCCCTGCTTTTTACCGGATTGATGTACCAGTTTGTTCCCTACATCGACCAATCGACCCGCTACCTGGAAAAATTTGAGGATACGCCCTGGGCGGATTTTGTGCGTTACGGCAAATATGTTCCCAATTATTTGGCGGGGATGGGTCTTGCCTTGCTGACACCCGGAAAGGCAAAGAAAAGATTCAACACGATCCTCCAAAACATTGCCAAAATTCTTACAAAATCGAACGTAGATTTCTATTACCAGCCGGAACTGGATAGTTACAGCGGAATATTGCTATACGATTTGGGGGATCAGGAGGGTTTTGTGCGCCATGCCGAATTTGTGGCTGCAAAACTCAAAAGGGCCGGAGTCAAAAGTCTCATTACGGTAGACCCCCACACCGCCTACGCCTTGAAAGTTCTCTATCCCAAGTACACCGGTCATCGCTTTGATGTGAAAACCTATTTTGAACGGGTCAACCTCACCTCAAAAAACGGCGGCGGTCGGGTCACCCTCCACGATCCCTGTTTCTACGGCAGGTACCTGGAACTGTCGGATGTTCCCCAAAAAATTCTGCGCGATCTGGATATCGAATGTGTTAACGTGAGAAATTCGGGGCTGTTCACCCATTGCTGCGGAGGACCGGCGGAGTCCATTTCTCCCAAGCTTTCCAAAGAAATTCTCCACCGCCGGGTCGAAGAATTGCAATCTACCGGGGCCCCCATTGTCGCCATGTGTCCTATCTGTTTGGGGAATCTGGAAAAGTCCGGCGCACAGGTCGAAGATCTGTCGTCGCTGATCGCTCGATGTGCAGCGTGACGTTACGCGCATGGCAATAACTTTTTATTTTATTTTTACTTTTTAACCCAGAAAAGGAGGCAATTATTATGGCTGAAAAAGAAGAAAAAATACTGTATATCTGTACACATGCGGGCGAAGACCCCGAAAAAGCGGCGATGCCCTTTGTCATGGCCAACGCCGCTATCACCATGGACATAAAAACAACGATTGCGCTGCAGGGAAACGGTGTCTACCTGGCACAAAAAGGCTATGTGGACACCATGCTTCCGGCCGGCGGATTTCCGCCGGTCAAAAAACTGATTCATGATTTCATGGAACATGGCGGAAAGCTGCTGGTTTGCGTGCCCTGCATCAAGGAACGTAACATCGATGAAGACAGCGATATGATCGACGGCGCCCAAACCACGGCTGCCGGAACCTTAACTGTTGAGGCCCTTGAATCCGATGCAGTTTTTGTATATTAAAGAAGGGTTCAGGATCACGATTTTCCTTTGATTAAAACCCATACCGCACAAGCCTGATGCGAAAGGAATTTTACTAACGCGAAAACACGAAAATATAGTCGACTTTCGTGTTTTCGTGTTTAGTAGAAGCCTAATTGATCGTAAACAAACTGTGAGATATCAATTTGAAATGGGAAACAAGAATGTACTCATTATCGGAGGCGGAACGGCAGGTCTTTCTGCAGCCGTTGAACTGGTCAATTTAGACATCCATGTCGATCTGGTGGAGAAATCGGACTTTCTTGGAGGATATGCCGTCGGATACACCTGTAAAGCCACTCGAAACACCTGCGTAAAGTGCGGTGCCTGCATGGTGGAAGAAAAACTCAACGATACGATTTTACATCCGAAGATAAAAATATGGACAGGCAGCCGTGTGCAGGAGGTATCTAAAAACGGCCGGTTCACGGCTAAAATACATTGCAAGCCGAAATATATAGACCCGCATAAGTGTACAAATTGCCGAATATGTTTTGATAAATGTCCGGTCGATGGCGCAATCCTTCATGGGTCTTCAAAAAGCAACATTCCCTTTTATGCCGTTAACGAAGACTTATGCCTGTATCTAAAAGACAAATCCTGTGGTCTATGCCGGGATGAATGTCCGGAAAAGGCTATAAATCTGGACTCAAAAGCCACCGAATATATCAAAGAAGCAGATGCCGTCCTGGTTGCTGCCGGATTCCAACCGTTTAGTCCCGTGGGCAAGCCATACGGGTATGGTCTTTTTAAAAATGTCCTTTCAACGCTCGACCTGGAAAGAATGCTAAAACAGACGGCACGCGTAAAAAAGCCGAGCGATAATAAACCTCCTGAGCGAATCGCCTTTATTCAGTGTGTCGGCTCCAGAGATTCCAAGCTGAATCATCTTTGGTGCTCGAAGATATGCTGCGGTTCGGCGCTGCGCATGGCAAGACGGATCAAAGACCGGCAGCCTGAAATCGACATCACCGTTTTCTATATGGACGTTCAGACCTTCGGAAAAGACTTCGAGCAATTCTATAAAGACGCTCAGGAAGAGGTGCGGATGATACGCGCGATTCCCGGCGACATTTATGAAACGGACCGTCAAAAGCTGAAGATAAACTTTTTAAACAACACGACCCACGAAACCTTGGAGGAGATTTTTGATCTGGTGGTACTTTCCATCGGGATTACGCCGGGTAAAGACAACGGGGAAATAGCGGAGTTGCTGCATCTAAACCTCGCTGATTCCGGATTTTTCGAGTCCGGAGCTGAAGAAGCATCGGCGCCGAATACCGGTATTTTTACGGCCGGCACGATCTCCGGGGCCATGAGCATTCCCGAAGCCATTGCCAGCGCCGGGAAAGCCACCCGGCAAATTGTCAAATACCTTAAGCCGAACGGTTCATGATAAATTTAATAGCTTCAAAAGTGGTTTGAAAATCATCATAAAAAAGGTGGTCTCTTTGAACAATAAAACACTGATTTTCGGAAACGGGCCGTGCGCCCACTATATTGCTGAAGATCTTCTAAGCACGGGCGCAGATATTGTCATTGCAACCACAGATAAAACCTGTGATTTTTCCCCATCAGAACATTCCGGATCAATAGAAATCCTTACCGACACACGGCTGGTTTCGTGCCACGGCACCGCAGGAAATTTCAGGATTTTGGCAGCTCAGAATAACAACCATATTACAAGAACTGTTGCCGGCATTATCGTTGCTGAAGAAGATCAAAGAAAACCCAATTTTTCCTTGTACGGGTTGAAAGCGTCTTCTCATGTTATCCGTCTATCCCGAATGAAGAAATTGCTGCTCGATTCATTTCAAGAAGAAAGTTTTCTTTCAGGTTCAAAAAAGGTGGTTTTCCTTACCGGGCTTGTTAAAGAGAGTCATCCGGCAATCGCAGAAGAAATCATGCATTCCGCTCTTAGGCTCCAATCAGACTTTAATCTGCAGACCTATATTCTGACAGCCAATCTTAAGGTTGCTGCCGATGGTCTTGAAGCCCTATACCGAGAAACAAAAGAAGCCGGCGCCGTCTATATCAAGTTCACAGACACCCGTCCTGAAATTCATTCTGAAAGTGACGATAGCGTCCAAATCGAGTTTGTCGACGAAATAACTCTGAAAAAGTTCAGATTAACACCGGACATTACCGTTGTGGATGAAACGATTGTGCCGTCTGATTATGCTGCCGATCTTTCAAGAATACTTGGGGTCGATACAGACGCCGACGGATTCGTCCAGACAGACAATGTTCATCGGTTTACTGTATTTACGAACCGAAAAGGGATAATGACCGCCGGTCCTTCTAGGAGCATCCAGACTTGCAGCGACCAGATAACGGACGCTGCAAATGCTTCACTGGCCTCAGCTGAACTCATTGCCGGCCTTCAGATTGTGCCGGAAGACCGGGCGGAAATCGACAAAGGTCAGTGCATACGGTGCCTGACCTGCTATCGTCTCTGTCCATACCGCGCAATCACGCTAAATACACGAGTGGTCGTTGAACCTCATGCCTGCGAAAGATGCGGAATATGTGCCGCGCAATGTCCGAGGGGCGCTATCCGTATAAAACATCTTGATCCGGCGTTAATCTCAAAACAGATGGTATCAGGGTATACCCCTCAAAAGGAAGATGCCTTTACGCCATTTATAGTGGCCTTCTGCTGCAGCCGTTCGGCAGTCCAGGCCCGTGAACTTGCGCGATGCATGGGACACGAACTTCCTTCAGGACTAAAGGTCATCGAAGTGCCCTGCTCGGGCAGTATATCTTTGGATCATATCTTTGCGGCATTTAAAAAGAATGCCGATGGTGTTATAGTCCTGACATGCCATGAGGGGAACTGTCATTCAGAACGCGGAAATGTTTATGCCCGACAAACGGTCGATCAGATAGCAGATAAGTTTCCACAAATCGGTTTTGAAAAGGACCGTATCGCCATACAAACCCTTGCGTCCAATATGGGAACGGAATTTGCGGAGATGGTAAACCGCTTTGAAGCGAATATCATAGAACTCGGCCCCAGCAGGTTGAAAAAGTGATGACACCAATTTATTTAGAATTTATAATAAAATGAGGTTAAATGTTTAGATGACAGCAACATCTGAAATAACCGATTTGGATCAAGTCGACCACGGGAGATGCCGATCCTGGCCGTTTTTACAGGATTATTGTGTTACCTGCGCGCTGTGTGCCGGATCATGCCCGGCTTCCGGAATAGACGGTTTTGATCCGCGCATGCTGGTCCGGATGGTTTCACTGGGACTTGTTGAAGAACTGCTTGAAGCGCGGTGGCCCTGGATCTGCACCCTGTGCGGCAAATGTGAAAATGTCTGTCCCATGGAGATCGACATCGCCGATCTGGTCAGAAAAATTCGATCGTTAAAAGACCGTGAAAAAGTCCCGGGGATTCTTCATAAAGGTCTTGCGGCCGCATTAGAGACCGGCAATAATCTTCGCCTGCCCAGGGAAGATTTTATTTTCATTGTCGAGGATGTTGCCGAAGAGGTTGCAGAGGAACCGGGGTTTGAAGGCTTCAAAGCACCCATCGACAAAAAAGGGGCGAACCTTTTAACCACCATCCATAACAAGCTGGTCAATACGCATACCGAAGATTTAAAACACTGGTGGAAAATCTTCCATGCAGCCAAAGAAGACTGGACCGTAACGTCTGAAAATTGGGAGGGGACTTCATGGGGATACTTTACGGGCGATGACGCGGCCATGAAGGTTATGGCAGGCCGTATTGTCGAACAGATGTCGAACCTGGAAATAAAAAATCTTCTCTGGCCGGAATGAGGCCATGCCTACCTTGCGACCCGGTCGGGTCTTGAAAAATATTACCCTGAAGCATTGAATAAGTTCGGATTTATTACGGTTTTCGACCTGCTCATCACCTACATCAAAGAAGGTCGTATCAAACTGGACCGATCAAAGTATACAGAACTCGCCGCCTATCATGATCCGTGCAATTACGGCAGAAAAGCCCAAAAATATTTTGGACACGGTTTTTTTGAGGAACCGCGATGGATTATGGATCAGTGTATGGAGAACTGGGTGGATCTCTACCCGAACAGAATGGACCAAATCTGCTGCGGCGGCGG
>JAQBBE010000070.1:0-3056 GCA_032126435.1 Desulfobacterales bacterium
GCTGCAAACAGCTGGGGGTTGATCCATTTTAGGAAATCGTTTGGAGACGGTATGTTGGTCAATTTTTCTGCCATTTGACTTGCCGCTGAATATTGTTTGGGTCCAGCAGAATTGGTTATAAGTCGATGGATGAAAATGCAAATGAGGTGTTTACCGGTTCTTTTTCATCCATAACAGAACACTTTGAAAACACAACCCAATTCTTTGGGAGGTACAATATATTATCACATTCTATTTTTCAGGGTGGGACAACCATCAACTTTTTGCTTGACAAAATTAAACCGTTAAAGTTATATCATACTAAAACTATATATATTAAATTAATCTATATTTCAAGTGTTATTTTAGGCTCTATGAAACTTACAACGAAAACCCGTTATGGCGCTCGATTGTTGCTCGACCTGGCCCAACGTCAGGGTCAGGGCGCCGTCCAAATGAGCGAGATTTCCTTACGCCAGAATATTTCCATCAAATATCTTGAACAGATCATCCGTCCCCTCAAGAAAGCCAAGTTCGTAAAAAGCATCCGCGGACCCAAAGGGGGTCACCTGCTGGCAAAAAAACCGGAGAAAATTACCCTGGGTGATGTCACACGACTGTTTGAGGGGCCGTCCGAACTCGTTGATTGTATCGGCAACCCCAAAAAGTGCTCACAGAGTGATGACTGCCTGGTTCGACAGGGGTGGCAAAAAGCCGCAAAGGCGCTTTACGGAGAATTGGACTCCATTACCATCGCAAGTTTGTTGGAGAATAAGAAAATAAAATAGGAGTTTTCGCCAACCAAAGCTGTCAGCGAGCCGCGATTATTGGGCTTAGGATTAAAAAGAAACATAGATATTAGAAGGAGATTTTTTATGAAAAAGATTCTTATTTTAGGTTCGGGGGCCGGTGGGACGATGGTCGCCGCAAAACTGCACAGGCTACTCAGCCATACCGAATGGCAAATCACGATCATCGACAAAGATGACATGCACCATTACCAACCTGGCTGGTTATTTATCCCATTCGGCATCTATACCGCCCAGGACTGTATGAAGCCCAAGCGGGAATTCATCCCCAAAGGGGTCAAATATGTATTGGACGAAGTCGTGGGTGTTGATCCGGATAAACGCCGGGTTGAAACGAAAAAGGGGAGTTATGATTATGACTGGCTGGTCATCGCAAGCGGCTGCGATATCGCGCCCGATGATATTGACGGACTTGATCGCTGGAAGCCGGACCCCAAAGGAGACATTCACACGTTCTTTAGCGTGGAAGGCGCTGTGGCGCTCTTTCATAGAATGAAATATTTCAAAAAAGGCCGGATTGTATTTAATGTCGCCGAGATGCCCCATAAGTGTCCCGTCGTCCCCATGGAATTTATTTTTTTGGCGAATGCACACTTTATCCATAAGGGCGTCAGAGACAATATCGAAATTGAGTTGGTGACACCCGCCACCGGGATCTTTACCAAACCGATTACCACTAAAATTATGAGTTCTGCCGCGGAAGAAAAAAATATTATCGTCACGCCCAATTTTGATCTTGCTCAGTACAACACCGAGGAAAAAACCATAGAATCCGCAAGGGGCGATAAGATTTCTTATGATTTGCTGATAACGACCTTCCCGAATCTTGGAGCGGATTATATAGAGAATTCAGGTTTGGGTGACGGAATGGGTTATGTTTTCACGAATCCTCACACACTCAAGGCCGAAAAGTATGATAATATTTATGTCGTCGGAGATGCGACCAACGTGCCCACATCCAAAGCAGGGTCTGTGGCCCATTATGAAGCTGAGGTTGTCGCCGAAAACTTGGTGCTCGAAATAGATGGAGAGGAACCGAAACCCGCATACGATGGCCACTCCACCTGCTTCATTGTTTCAGAATTAGATAAGGCCTTTCTGATCGATTTTAATTACGATACCGAGCCGCTGCCCGGCAAGTTTCCCTTCCCGGGTATGGGCCCGTTTGATCTGCTCGGAGAAAGCAATCTGAATTATTGGGGCAAGATGATGTTCAAGTGGGTCTACTGGAACTTGCTGCTCACCGGCCAAGATATGCCGTTGGAGCCACAGATGACCATGGCAGGGAAGACATGGCCCAGAGTGGAAACAGCATAGGAGGTGAACATGACAAACGAAGAATTGATTCTTAAACGACTCGAAAATATAGAGACCCAGATTGCCCCATTGATCAAAACCACCCATAACATAGAGGCCCAGATTGCGCCATTGATCAAAACCGCCGACAAATTGAATGAGTTAAGGGAAGATATGATCCCCCTTGGCAATCAAGCGGTCCAATTGTTGATCAATGAATTGCAGGATATCGAAGCCGGATTCGAATTGGACGACCTTTTCCATTTGGTCAAGCAAATGCTGAGAAGTACCCGCAGCATCATCTTTGCCCTGAAACATATGGTCGGACTTGTGGAATTTATCAAAGATATGGAGCCGTTGCTCAAGCATGCTGTTCCCCAAATAATCAACTACCTGGATGATTTGGAGCAAAGGGGCGTATTGCGTATTATCCATGCCATGATGGGCGTACGCGCCAAAGTCGCTGCAGCATACAGTCCCGAAGACGTTGATCAAATCGGTGACGGAATGGTTTCTCTGCTGGGATTGGCCAAAAGCTTGACCGACCCTAAAATATTGACCTTCTTGCAAAAGGCCGTTGAAATTCCAGCCACTGTAGACCTGTCAGTCAGCAAAAAAGTCGGCCCGTGGGGCCTCCTGTCTGCCGGTTCCAACGATGAAGTCCAGGAGGGACTGGGTGTTTTGATCGAGTTGACGAAAGCATTGAGCAAATTGAAGGGAAACGGTGACATCGCCGCCTCCGTTGAGAAACAAGGGGGTATCGAGAAAAGATAGGGCGCCCCTCGAACCGCCAACTGTGAATATCAACACCCTCCACGCTCAAATAAAATACGGACGATCCGTAAGAAAACGCCTCTAAAGGTTGGAAGCTCTCTGCAGTTTGTTGGAGCCCAGCGGAAATCCCCGTCTAAAGGACGGGAGCTGCCGGGAGCTTCAATTATCATTTAACCCCGTCCGCCACATCACGCTCTC
>JAQBBE010000071.1:0-3107 GCA_032126435.1 Desulfobacterales bacterium
CAGGGCCCATGTACCGGCAGACATCCAGGAGGTCTGATGCGCGTTTAATGCCGGATCCAGTAAGGGAAAAGCGGTAAGAGAGTTTTGATAACCCGTCGGCCCCTATTACACTCAACATCTGATTCTTGCGCAGTCTTTCAATGGCTTCGTCCACAAGAGGGCTGGGGAGCTTTATTCGTGCTCCCAGCGTCGGTATGGTAAACTCTCCCATGTTCAGAGCATGCTTCATAACCAGGTCCACGATGAAAGAAAACTCAAGTCCGGTATCTTCCACAGTTTCAGGAACTTCGGGGTGCACTATGAAGAATGAGTCAAGATCTTCCTCGCTGACGTATCCAAGTGCGACCATGTTATGCCCAAGTCTTCCGCCCTGCATTCTCTGGCGCTCAAGAGCTTTCTGGAGCTGTTCTTCCGTGATCCTATTTTTCTGAATTAGCCTTTCACCAAATAGTATGTTCATTATTTACCTTCCTAAGCCAGGAAAAGCCGGTTGTGGTGAAGTGAAAATCCCAATTTATCGGGAAACCAAACAGGCTTTTATCAGTTTGAATATCGAATATCGAATAATGAATATCGAATTATGATTTTTTTCTTCGATTTTTTTTAGCTGTATTGATGCTTTTTACAAAGATTGAGATCAACTCGTTATTTTCATCGATTAAAGGTTCGAGTTTTGATTCCGGTTTTATCAGATGAGTCCTTACGATCATCAACAACCATACTCTTGTTTCTCGCAATTCTTTGAGACAAAGTTTCATTTTATGGACAAAATCAGCAATAGATTCTGCACTTTGAGCTTCGCCATAATTGGGGGCCGGTGATGTGCCACAACGAATAAGCTGCCCGGCAATGTGGTTTCCTACTTTTGTTTTTGGCAAAGATTCCGCTGTACGAATAATCCGGACGGCAAAATCTATTAAGCGTTCTTCAAGATCAAATTTTCTTTTATCCTTCGACATTCGTAATTCATTATTCGACATTCGTTATTCAAAAAAAATACTGTCTTCTTAGTTGGGCCAGGATTCTTTACTCGACAGGAATAATGGAGTGATGGAATAATGGGTTATGGACTGCCTCCAATTTCATAAGATACGAGGGCATTTTGATATTCCCAAATTGGACAACGTTCCGATATTCGACCCAACATTCCAGTATTCCAATATTCCAGCTTTCCAACCCCGTGCAATGAGATATTAATCACACCCCTGTGGGGTGGTCTCTGCCCTGATTCTTTACTTTAGCTCAGTTGGTGTTTCAATATCCGCCTGACTGAACCAGAGGCCTTATGATCACATCGATCCGGCGGTTAATGGCCCGGCCTTCTTTGGTTTTATTAGATGCCAAAGGTTTCGATGATCCGTAGCCGACAGCAACGATCCGATCATAAGTCAACGTTTTGTTGGCTACTAAATACTGGCGAACGGATTCGGATCGTTGCTGGGACAGATGCTCGTTAATCTCGTCTGAACCGGTACTGTCCGAATGCCCTTCGATAATAACATCCGGTTCACCAAATGTCCGAATGGCTTGCTGAATCTTTGTGAGCAGGGGATAATTGTCCGGCATTATAACGCTTTGACCGACTGGAAATTGAATGCCTCTTAGGCGAATTATCAATAGATTCCCTTTTTTGTAAACTTCGGCTTCATCCGGGTTAAAGATGTTTTGGACTTTAACAAACAACTGATTGAATCGTTTTTCAGCAGCCAGGTGTTCTTTGTCTGCGATTTGTGTATTTTTGGCTTCTATTTCGGATTGCAGGGTCTTAACTTCGTCGAACATGAACTGGCGGTCATCCTGCAGCGCCAATATAGAGCCGAGAATATTTTCGACCTGAATCTCATAAGGCTGGTCGCGCATGTCCGTCGCATTCAGTTTGTCTGTGATTTGATGCAGGAGTTGTTCAATCCAGAGTGTGATCTGTTCCGGTTCCAATGTTTTAAATTTTTTACTCTGCGCTGCGATCTGAAAAAGTCGACGGGCCATAAACAGGGCTTCGCCGGCCTTTTGGTGCATCATTTCTTTTTGGTACGGATTTTCGGTAATAAAAGCATCGGCTTCGGTAAGCTTTTTCTGGGCAATTGCAAACGAGTCGGGGGCTATTTTCTCGATGCCCTGATCTTTTGCCGCTTTCATTAGCCTCCGCACCTCTCCAATGGTTTCTATCTTAATTGCCCGCATCTCGAGCTGACGAAAGGCTTCGGCAACCTTTTCCTTGTGTTTCTGAGCGTATTTCAAATCGTTCTTTTCAATGGCTCGGGTAAGTTCGAGAAATTCCTCTTCGGCCTCGGTGTAATCTTTCCCTAATTTTACGGCGCCTGCAGATCGGGCAAGGTCGCGCCCCTTAATTACGTCGGTCAATGTGGTTCGCGATATCCGGGCCGTCTCTTCAGCTTTTTGGAGCTGGGCCCGGCCCAATGCGATGTTGTTCAGAATTTCAGAGAGTTCATTTCCCTGATCGAGTTCGATTTTGGCGGTGTCGAGGGATGACGCTGCTTCGGCAAACCACGTGGGGGACAAAACGTTGAGTTGATTATTGCGGGCGTTGGCAAGGTCATTATCCAGGCGATTGATGTGATCTGTTGGATTATCCGACTTGGCAATCGGCTTAACATTGAGTTTGCTGCCGGAGCAGGCGGTGATAAATGATATAAAGACGATAATTGAAATAATGAAATACACGTTTTTTTTCATCAGCGTTGTTTTATCCTTTTCCTTATTTTTGGACACAGATAAACACAGATTGTCAAGATTTTAAAATTAAGAAATAATAATCTGAAATGAAAATTTTCTTAAAATCCTGATTTGCCGGATTGTTTAATGCCTTGTATCTCCGGCGAAATCGGCGTTTTTGGATTTTAGGTAATATAGAACAAAGCATTGCAATTGACAAGCAATCTTTGTATCTTGACTGGGATATTGAAGGGAAGGGGATCGTATCCCAAATGGGGTTGGCCCCGGGTCCAAGGAACCGGTAATGACAGACGCCGGCCAAAGGTGAGAAATTCGGGAAGATAGATAGGACGAAATAAAAAAATGTCAGTGCCGATAATGGCACTGCCTATTTAAATTTTAACGGGTGAATTTATTTTATTTCTTGAACCGCT
>JAQBBE010000072.1:0-9064 GCA_032126435.1 Desulfobacterales bacterium
TTAAGTCAAAGCCCAGGCACATGGCGGCTGCAGCGGCGCCCGCAGTGCCCGACCACTTGAGAAACTCCCGTCGTGTTAGTGCCATATTACCTCCTTTCTTAATAAAACGTTTGTCCCGACATCAGTCGGCTGTTTAATACCACCAATCCAGGAGGAATATCGCTGGTCTGGTGTTACGGTCAATTTGACCGTGTGCCGTCCGAAAATTCGGGCTGATCTAAAAGACTTTGGTTTTACCTTAAAAAAGTTATTTTTTATCTAATTACAAATAGTTAATTAATTTTGAAGGTTAAGATCCCAACTCTTCCGGTTTTTCGGGTTATTTATGACAAAACCCACACATTATGGGACCGCTTTTACGGTCCCATCTGATATAATTTTCATGACACCCGATACACTTTTTGTGAAATGCCGTCAGCAGAGGAATCGGGATTTCATTTGTCAGCCGATTTTTGTGGCATGTGGCGCACTTGCTCCCTTTGCCCTCATTTCTGTTGTTGAAGACATTGAAATCATGGTGGCACATCCTGCATCGAAGGATGGTTTCGTGCAGATAATGGTCAAATCTCACTGAACGCTCATGGTGTTTACCGAATTCTTTGCTTTTAAGGTTCATGATCCCTTCGTCGACTTTTTGTTCCTGGGACCATGCAAGGGAAGTTGCCAGAACGGCTGCGAGAATCAGGCTGAAAACAAGATACCGATGCTTCATAAGTCTCTCCTCCGGTGAACTTGCGTACACCCTATAGGAAGAATTGCGAAAAGAGATCCATTGTCATTAATGACACGTCGTTTTTCGTCAAAGAAAACGGAACAGATGTTGAGCGCCTTGCCCGAATTCGTTGTTTATTTAACCTGTTAAGCGGTAACGCGCTATAGATTGAATGCCGATTTTAAACACTGCTGTTATATCACAATGTGTCATGCCACATTGTGATATATTTTTACAGCAAAATCAGTATATTAGGCGGGATTAAAAAAATCAAGGACTTTTTATGGAGATTCAGACAATAAAGCCTGTTCAGACAATAAAATCAGTTCAAAACTTGTTTTTACAAATGGAGAACCTTTTCGATCATTTCTTGTTTACCTTCTCCAGCTCCATAACCAGCTCCTCCAATTTGGGGCGAACATTAATATCCTCTACATGGATAAACTGTATGATGCCCGCTTTATCAATGACAAACAGAGCTCTTTCTGAGACACCGCCGGAACGGAGAACACCGTAACGGGTTGCCAAAGAACCGTGGGGCCAGAAATCGGAAAGTACTGAAAACCAGAGTTTTCCCATCTGCTGGGTCCAGGCATGAAGTGTTGGAATATTGTCCACCGTAATGCCCAACAAGACGGTATTGTTTTTGTCAAAAAAACCTTTCGCGATATTGTACCCCGGCCATTGGTCCGAGCACACCGGCGTCCATGCTGCCGGAACGAATGATAACACCACATTATTTTTCCCGGCAAACTGGCTGAGCGAAATTTTTTGGCCGGATATGGACGGCAGGATAAAGTCCGGGGCCGGGTCCCCGACCTTGACCTTTAGAATGCTGTCGATGGGCTTTAGAATTCCCGGGTTGTAAATATTGCCTTTATACGCTTCAGACAATCCGAATGCAGCGCCGCAGAAAATCAACAGAAACATCGTTAACAGTATATTTATATTAAAAAATCTTTTCATTGTCGCTACCTCCTTATTTTAATCCAGCACGCTGGAGCAGCATATTAATAAATTGATCATGATTTTCAAGGCGACCTGGGTGGGTATACAGGATCCGGTGTGTTCCGTCTTTATTAATTCCGACGGCGATAAAATAAGGTGTCCTGACCTCTCCGATTTTCTTATGAATGGAAAAATCATCATCGGGAAAGAGGGGGAAAGGGATTTTGTAGGTATTTCTGAAGTGCTCGACTTCAAAGGTGGTATTACCGACACCGATCCCTATCAGTTTGAAGCGGTCCTTAAGGCGGCTATTATTTTGGATTTTGGTGTACAATTCGTTTAAAGAAGGCGCTTCAGCCTGGCAATAAGGACAGTACATGCTGAAAATTTCAACGATGACAACGCTGGCCTTTATCTGCGGGATGGTAAAGGTGGTTTCACTGGATAAACCGAGATATTTTTGTTGATCCAAAATTTGGGGAACGGTCAGCACAATATCCGGAAGAAGATCCCCTTCAGAAGGTGGTTTTGTTACAGCTGAAGCCGTACATGTGAACATAACAAGGAAAAACAGAACTAAAAGACGCCGGGTTATCTTATTCATCACGGAATTCCTCCTTTTTAAGATGGTCGATGACACGATTGTTTAAGCATAAAGCAGCAGGTAATAGACGTCAAGGAAAACGGTATATCTTTGGTCGGTTATCAACCGTTCAGAAATAGCTAAAAGATTTTAGAAACAGCACGGCAAAAATCAGCTTTGCCAGATCTACTTCAGCCCGCTCTTTTTTAAAGCCTCTGCCAAAGGACTGTCGAACGACGGTTTCGTGTTGTTCCCTTTTTTCTTCTTAGGTTTCGGTCTATGAGGGTGATTTTTTTTCAAGCCCGGTTTTTTCACATCAGATTCTGAATGGCCGGCCTGCGATTTCATCGAAAGGGAGATCCGGTTTCTGGCAAGGTCAACGTCAAGTACGGTTACAGATACCTTCTGTTGAACCTTCACGACTTCTGCGGGATTTTTCACAAACCGGTCAGACAGCTGGCTGATATGAACAAGGCCGTCCTGATGCACGCCGATGTCCACAAACGCGCCGAATGCGGTGATATTTGTCACGATTCCGGGGAGTTTCATTCCCGGCCTTAGGTCTTCTATTTTTTCGATGCCGTCAGCAAATGAGAATTCCTCGAATTTTTCCCTTGGATCACGCCCCGGTTTTACCAGTTCATCAAGGATATCATTTAATGTGGGTATTCCGACGGATTCCGTTACATAGTGTGAAATATCTATTTTTTCCCGGATATCAGGATGTTTCATGATATCCGCCACCGTGGCCCCAAGGTCTTTTGCCATGGCGTCGACAATATGATAACTTTCCGGATGCACTGCGCTGGCCTCCAGCGGGTTTTCGGCGTCAGGGATCCTTAAAAACCCCGCAGATTGTTCAAACGCCTTGGGTCCGAGGCGCGGCACTTTCAGCAACAGCTTTCTAAATTTAAACGGCCCGTTTGCCTCACGATAATCGACAATGTTCTTTGCTGTACGGGCGTTGAGCCCGGAAACATAGGTTAGAAGTTGGGCGCTGGCCCTGTTCAGATCGACACCTACAGCATTAACGCAGCTCATCACAACATCATCAAGGGCCTGTTTCAAGGCTGTCTGATCAACATCATGCTGATACTGACCGACGCCGATTGATTTTGGATCGATTTTCACGAGCTCCGCAAGCGGATCCATCAGCCGCCTTCCGATGGATACCGCCCCCCGTACCGTCAGATCATGATCTGGGAATTCTCTCCTTGCCGCTTCAGAAGCGGAATAGACTGACGCACCGCTCTCATTGACCATGACCACCTGCACAGGTTCAGAGAAAGGGACGGCCCTGACAAAGGCTTCCGATTCTCTGCCGGCCGTACCGTTTCCCACAGCGACGGCTTCAATCTTAAACTGTTCCCACAGGGATTTTATCTTCCCGGTTTCTTCAAGGGCCTTTTTTTCTGACATATGGGGGAAAACCGTATCATGATGAAGCAGCTTGCCCTGCCGGTCCAGACAGACGATCTTGCATCCGGTTCTAAATCCAGGGTCTATTCCCATCACACGTTTTGCGCCCAATGGCGGGGAGAGCAAAAGTTGGCGAAGATTTTCCACGAACACTCTGATGGCTTCAGTATCGGCCTTTTCTTTTGCATGAAGTCGGGTCTCGGTTTCCATCGAACCGGAAAGAAGTCGCTTATAGCAGTCCTTTGCGGCCAGCTTTACCTGGGCGGAATCATCTCCATCCCCTTTAACGAACAGGTCTTCGAGTATCGCTATTGCCGCCGCTTCATCCGGCAATATGTCAAGGTTCAAGACGTCTTCTTTTTCGCCCCGCCGGATGGCCAGCATCCTGTGAGAAGGGATACCGGAAACCGGCTCGTCCCATTCAAAATAGTCTCTGAACTTCGCCCCTTTTTCCGCCATGCCGCTGGCCACCCGGCTTTTAACCGTAGCTTTGGTAAAAAAGAGGTTCCTCAGCCTGCCCCTTGCCGCATCATCCTCATTGATGATTTCTGCAATAATGTCTCTGGCCCCGGCCAGCGCATCTTCCACGGACTCAACCCCCTTTTCAGGATCGATGAAAGGTTCTGCCGCTTTGACCGGATCTGTGCCTTTTTGCTCGACGATTTCCATCGCCAGCGGTTCAAGCCCTTTTTCCTTGGCCATGACGGCTCTGGTCCGCCGTTTGGGTTTATAGGGAAGATATACGTCCTCGAGCACTGCCATGGTTTCGGCGGCGAGAACCCGTTCCTGAAGATCATCGGTCAGGTGACCGTGTTTTTCAAGAGACTTAAGGATGGCTTTCCGCCGATCTCTAATCTCTCGAAGCTGATTCAGCCGGTCCCGGATAGCCGTGACAACGACTTCATCAAGGCTCTCCGTGGCTTCTTTTCTGTATCGTGCAATAAACGGGATGGTCGAACCTTCTCCAAGAAGGGACGCCACCGCCTGTACCTGATTGTCATTTAAGTTCTGTTCCTGGGCAATCTTCGAGATGAATGTAGGGTCGTTCATAGTCGCCTGGTCTTTGTTTTATGATGATGTTTTTGCAAAGTGAAGCATCGCATTTTTTAAAGAATTAATTATAACAATCTCATGGCAGAATTCGTTTATGGGTCTCAAATGTTTCGAGTCTGATTTTTTTAGCCAGAGACAGCTCTGGGTTTATGCCTTCAGCGTTTCCGATGGTTCGATTCCCATCCGGAGTTCGCCGATTGCAAAGATATTGTCGTGATCGAAAATTTTAAATCTGCCACCGTTACCCTCTGTCTGGATGCCCAAGGAAATGGGCACCGCAATTCCCGAGATCTCCTTTTGAAACTGGATCTTGATGTGACGGATGTTTGTGTTTCCCTTAAAGGCTTTTTGGGAAAGGGTTTCTATAAAGTCAAAAAAAATCGTGTTGTTCACATGCCCCAGCGGATCGAAGTCGCTGTAACGGGTGGTGATCCGAAGTTCTTTATCGGCTGACACGGATCTTGGGGTCCATGCGTCCACATCTACATTTGTGGCGTCCGGCTCTACTGTATATGCTGCGTCCATCTTTGGCGGGATTCGTTTGAGCTTACGTTGATCGAGATCAAGATAAAGCCACATGCTGGCGGCTTCGGCCAAACATTCTTCTTTGGAAAACACCAGAAAGTCGCGATACGCTTTAAGGCCTTTTTTCCCTCTATGCCAGGACACGATCCGGATGTCTTCACGATATGTCGGATAACGGTGAATTATCGCACCAATTTTGTTTAACACCCATACCGTCCGCCCGCCGACGAGGGATTGGGACCCCAATCCGACGCGCTCGGAATGCTCCACGGCGGCGGCCTGAAGATAGCGAAACAAAACGCCCAGTTTCAGGCGAAACGCTGGATTGACGTCCGTATAATCGACGCGTCTTGAAATTTCAATTTTCATGGGATCGAGGCTCTTTTTTTATGATTTTCAACACCCCGTCCGCTTGTCGGAGTGCGGCGGAGATCCCGTCTCTACGGGGCAAAAGACGGTTCAATTAAATCTGCCGGCAATTACGATTCCAAAACCCCGGGTTCGCTGGTTTGTCCATTTTGGAAAGTTCTAATGAGCACGGTTTTGCCATCTGCATCTAAGTTTTATAACGAAATCAATGGCGGATGCAAATGATAGACATCAGATTTTAACGTTGGAATTTGATTCAACCGGTTGGATCTGAGTGATTTTTATAAGATTGAACAGTTCAAAATTATCGACGCAATACCTGTTATCAAGGCATCGGTTGCTTTTTTGAGAAATATGATTTTACCGGATCTGCTGTATTTCTTTACTCAGCTCAGCCAATTCATCGACCAGATGGTTCCGCTTAACGATTAAAAGTGCTTTTTGAAAAGAAATCACAGAATCTTCAGGCATATACGGGTTGCTTGGATCCGATAAAAGGCCTGATATTTCATTCCAGCATTTTTTTGAAAAACCGTTGACTTCAAAAAACAAATCCGGTTTGTGTCTATAAATATCAACGAGTTCTTTTACCTGTTTGATATGATGCTTTTCGCATACTTGAGATAGAATGTTTCTTGTTTCAGCGGTGAAAGGAATCGTTTCCAGTAGCATTATCATTATTATTCTGATGGGTTTAGGTTTCTAACAAATCCCTTTCTTCTTTGTCCGTCAGACTTGGATTCAGGACGTGGTGTGGGCCCGGATGAAATTTTTCAATTTAGATTTTTGTCCGAACGTAAGCCCCCTGAATTTAACAGCATATCGATTTTTATTATCAGAATTATCCGGAAGATCCACCGCTTCGGATCTCCAAACGGGCATAAAGGAAATCTTATCGTCAAAATATAAAGAATCGTCCGCCAAAATGTTTAATCCATACGATCTTGTTGGCTGATTTTCTCTATCAAGATAACTAAGCCCGCTCATGCTGATATCGACAATTGGCTTTGCTTTGTGGAGAAGCGGTCCGAATACAACAAATACGCGGTCCTGTACTTTGAATCGCCGATTTTTCCTTTGCTTCAACGTAAACATTTTGTCCATTAACTCTGTAAACGTATTCATGACAACAATTCCATTTTTTTGTGAATTGATTGTGTCACAACCAATCGGTATCGGTTTGTTTTTTGTATCTCAATGAACCAATTTTAATGTGTCCGGTAAAATATGCACATACACCCGATTGCTGAGCAGTATATACATATTTTATATACCCTATAGGATGATGTATATTGTATGTCAATTAAAAAATGTTACAATATATAGTGGTAAAAACGATGTGGGTCTTCAGAGGCGTATAAAAGTGAATTTTGAGGAGATGACGAACTCCGGCTTAAACATCGAGAAAAACCAAGGCAGATCAGGATGTTAAAGGTGGAATTGCATTATTTTCGTAAAACGGGCAGAAAGATTACAACCGGAAATATTGTTGAAACTGCGGTGTTACTTGATCTTGATCCAGAGCAATCTGGCCATATCCGGGCCGGGATTTTCCCACTGTGAGGGAATTTCAGAGGTTAAATAAATAACATCCCCTGTACGGACGTGATATACTGACTTTTCCAGTTTCAATTGCAACGTCCCTGATAACAAGTAGCCGATTTCCTCTCCCTTATGGATGAAAAAATGAGAGGTCAGGGTTTTATTCGGCGGAATTTCAAGAAGGTAAGGTTCGGCTTTGGGCTTGAAATCCACCGGTGTCAATAGCTTTGCATGAATAGTCCCTTCCGGAAAACTCGGCAATTTCATATCCATTGCTTCCCCTGAAGGAAAAATCATCCGATTGGTTATATCTGCAGATTCTCTAAAAAAAGAATTTAACTCAATGGCCAGAACTTCCGCCATTTTTAGAAGTGCGGGCAAAGACGGATATATGAGGTTGCTCTCCACCTGGGAAATGGTGCTCGGTGTCACGCCGACAAGTTTTCCCAGTTCTGTTTGAGAGAGGCCACGCTTTGTACGAAATTCTTTTAAACGCATTCCCAGATCGAACCAATCGGTGGAATGCTTTTCTGAAGCGAACGTAATTTTGAGGCCTTTGCTCCAGTAATTGAAGGGCTTGTTCATCGTATCCAGTTCGCGCTTTTCAGCTTTTAGAATCGTCAGTGATGTCTTTCCTCTTTTCACGGACAAATCGATAGCAACCTGGGCGATTTGATTGATCTGGGCTCTAAGGCGGGGAGAATGGGCCCGCTTTTCGATGATCCAGTAAGCAATGGTGTTTAGCTCATATAGCCGGGGACAGGAGTGAGAATAAAAATTGATCAGATGCTGCTCGCCGCCCCATAATTCCTGCATGCCGGTCAGGCTTTCAAAAACGAATCGAACGTCACCGACCAAAGTTCCATGGATCCCGTAAAGGGTATCCATGACCTGATCGATTTGCCGTGGGTTGTCCACTCGGATGATTTGGCAGGGCCACTTGGGCGTTTTATTCTCGTAAAACTGGAGAAAAATCTTGGATCCGGAACCTTTTCCGTATGTAAAGCAATCCAGAATGATTAATTGATCGTTTTGGGCCAATGCCCCGAGCTTATCAAAAAGGTTTTTGGGGGAGCGGTCGAAGCTGACGTAAATGAGCGGCCTGTTTTGTGCTTGAGAGGCCTGAATGAACTTCAGACAGTATGCGGCGGCCAGACTGCCGGCATCGTCATACCAGACGACGTTATCTCCGATAAAGAGACCTCCGAGAAGGTGGTCCAGTTGGCTGACTCCCGATGTTACGCGCACTTTTTCTGAAGGCATTGAATCCTCACTTTTTTATCCAAAAAAACGTTGAAAAAACGGTGTTATTTTAGAGTGATTTATTTTCTTCGAACACCGCCCCCCCGACGTTGCCGTATTTGGCAAACCTGTTTGTCGCCTTTTGCCCGAGGCCGATCCCATAATAGAAGATGCTATAGGGTATATAATCTGGAATATGGATTTATGTCAATCGAAGGACCCAAAAGTATTTTACGCGCCGCTTGGCTCAGCGCTTTTGAGTAATAAATTCAAAAATCCTTTACCGATAGGTTTTGATCTGACCCTACATAGGGTTTTTTTCATTTTTCAAAACAGACGTCATTTCCCTATATATTCGATTTTTAAATAGTCCGCGATGTTACGCCTTGATGTCTTGCCGAAAACGGTTTATAGAAACAAAAAACGGTTTCGTATAAAACGAAAGTGAGTCAAATAAATCATGAAAATACAATCAAAGCTTCCGGATGTCGGTGTTACCATTTTCACGATTATGTCGAAGCTGGCCAACGATCATCACGCCATAAATCTTTCCCAAGGCTTTCCCGATTTTGATGTTCATCCTGATCTTTTGGCACTGGTAGACAATTATATGCGCTCCGGACACAATCAATATGCGCCGATGCAGGGTGTACAGGCCCTGCGCGAACGGA
>JAQBBE010000073.1:0-4669 GCA_032126435.1 Desulfobacterales bacterium
TTTAATTCACTGTCAGGGAAATCCCATATAAAAACAGGTGGTGAGATAATTGCGGCGCTGTGAATAATGGCGTTTTTGAAGAGTTTACGTAAAAAGAGTTTGTTTTCAGAGATGTACAAAACAAATGATTTATTAAATAAGCGCCAGTCAAACGTATCGTAAATCGCCATGCTCTTCAGCACGGGTCGTTCTTTTTTGATCACATAATGATCAGCCAATGCGCCGGTCAGCTGCTGTTGGTTGTAATCGTCAGGCAAACTGAATTTTAAATGATTGTGCATTATTTGATCCCTACAATATTTACTTGCAGCCTGGGGCAGGAAGCTTCACTCAGACTGGTGGATTTTCCATAAAATAGTAGACACACCGAACAGCCAAGTTGTATGAGGCCACAGGAGGTGTATCACTATGGGAAAACGTTACGATAAAGAGTTTAAAATTGAGGCTGTGCTATTGGCATCAGAGCCAGGTAACACACAAGCCCAGATTGAACGTAATCTTGGCCTTGGCCAAGGGGTCATCAGCCGATGGAAGCGGCAACTAAAAAGTGACGGCGAATACGCCTTCCCTGGCAAGGGGCGTTTCAAGCCCCAGGACCAAGAAAATCGAGACCTTAAGCGCGAAGTCCAGCGACTTCGACGGGAGCGTGACATCTTAAAAAAAGCCGTGGCCATCTTCTCGGAGGATCCGCACAGGTATTCGGATTCATAGATGAACACCGCACTCTTTGGAGTGTTGAGGAGATGTGCCGAGTACTGTTGGTGTCTCGTAGCGGGTACTACAGATGGCGCAAGCGTCCAGAAAGCCGCCGTGCGATTGAGAATAGGCGACTGGATGCTCATATAAAGGTGATCTACAAGAAGCATAAGGGCCGCTATGGCAGCCCGAAGATCACCGATGAATTGCATGATAATGGTTTTCAGGTCAGTAAGAATCGAGTAGCTCGCAGAATGAAGGCAATTGGGCTTAGATCGATAGTTCGGCGCAAATACTGCCCGACAACCGACTCGAAGCATACGTATCCAGTTGCAGCAAACCTTCTGCAGCGCGATTTTTCGGCCAGTGCTCCGAACACGGTGTGGGTTTCGGATATTACCTACATCGCCACTGAACGTGGTTGGCTGTATTTGACTGTCTTTCTGGATCTGTTTTCGCGAATGGTCGTTGGCTGGGCACTGAGTAGCTCGCTGGGTAGTCAGATGGTCCAAGCTGCATTGCATCGGGCAATTCAACGCCGCCAGCCTGGAGCTGGCTTGATTATCCATTCGGATCGCGGGGTTCAGTATGCTTGCAACGATTTTAGACAGATGCTTGACAAGCATAGCTTTATTCAAAGTATGAGCCGTAAGGGTAACTGCTGGGACAATGCGGTTGCCGAGTCGTTTTTCAGCATCATCAAGTCTGAGATGATTCATCATGAGCATTTTAAGGGCCGTAATGATACTTTACCGGCAGTGTTTGAATATATTGAAGTTTATTACAACCGAAAACGGAAACATTCTACACTGGGTTACCGAACGCCAGCCCAGGTCGATCAAACTATAAAATCAGCTGTTTGCTTTTAACCGTGTCTATTTTTTTGGGAAAATCCAGGCCGAAAATTCAAGCCACCCGTTTTACGGGTGGTCGTGGTTTAGGTGTCAAAAAATGACAATCTGCATATTTCACTTCGGTCAAATAATACTTGTTATGCATGGAGATGCAGGATGGCAATTGAATACGAAATTATAGAAGACAAACGATTGGTGATTGCAAAAGGCTCTGGTGTAGTTACTGGCAATGATGTAATCAGTCACCTGGAAACTCTTGCTGCTGACGAAAGATACGTAGCGCCCATGAAGAAGCTTGTCGACTACAGTTCTATCGACAGCATAAGACAATCAAATGAAGAAGTAATTATTATTGCCCGGAAGAAAGAAGCGCTAAAAAGGAAGTTTGCTGGAGAAAGATGCGCATTTGTTTCACCAGCGGATCTAACGTTTGGTATTGCCCGAGTGCATCAGGCACTTATTGATAGCGCTGGTATTAATACGAATGTTTTCAGGCGAATCGAGGAAGCTTTAGAGTGGCTTGATGTTGAATTGGACATGAATTCTGAATAATAGCTAAGCAAGGCAAGCACAACGGACCGCCGAAAAGCTGCGGTTTTCGGATCCCACACTTCGTTCGGCGGCGCGAACGATCGCGAGCTGACATTGCTCCCTTAGGTCGCGGCTTCGCTTCGCTTGACCTGCCTTTTAATGGGTGCCCCCGATCACTAATTATAGGAGTTTTAACAATGGAAGATCAGAAATGGTTAACAACGCCTGCCGGCGTAAAAATGCCACGGATTATTTACGGCACGGCCTGGAAAAAAGACCGTACGGCAGAGTTGGTTGTGAAAGCCATCCAAGCAGGATTTGGGGGGATTGATACCGCCTGCCAACCGAAACATTATAGCGAACCACTGGTAGGGGAAGCGCTTCAGAGGCTGAAAAACCATGGCATCGAACGTGAGGCCTTGTTCCTTCAAACCAAATTCACCCCACTTTCCGGTCAGGATCCAAGACAAGTGCCATACGATAAAAACTCCCCTGTTGAGTTGCAGGTTGCCCAATCCTTTGAGGCATCGAAAAAAAACCTACAAACAGAATATGTAGATTCTTTTGTACTTCATTCACCAATGGCACCCCACGCGCTTTTGATGAAGGTATGGAATGCAATGGAAAAAATTCAAAAGACTGGTGGAACTCGTCAGTTGGGAATCAGCAACTGTTACGATACTAAAGTTATTAGGTCACTCTATGCCGATGCCAATGTGAAGCCAGCGGTTGTACAAAATCGTTTTTATCAGGAAACGGGGTATGATGCAGACTTGCGTCGCTGGTGCTCTAATCATGGAGTTATTTACCAGAGTTTTTGGACCCTTACTGCAAATCCTCATATTTTATCCAGCAATATCGTTCGAACCATTGCTCAGAAGTATAAAAAAACTGAAGCGCAAATCTTTTTTCGATATCTCAGTCAATCTGATATCGTGCCGCTTACCGGAACGTCTTCTGAGCAGCACATGACAGAAGACCTCAGCATCTTTGATTTTGAGCTTTCTTCTGAGGATTTAAACAATGTGAGTCTCCTGCTAAATCAGGTATAACCTCTAAGGATTGACACAACCTGAAAGGTCGTTTTCAATCGGTGAATTCAAGTTGCAAGTGCACCCCGAATAGAAACTAATAATTTGATGGGCGTACCCTTAATCAACGGGCGAACACCACGCTCGCGTCCACGAAAATTAAGTCTTGACTTACGGTCTGAATTTAGTACCATATAGGGACCGGAGGTGATAAAAATGAATATTACAAGTGATATAAGGTCTGTTACCTATCTTAAGTCAAAGGCGGCCGATTTGCTTAATCAAATCAACGAAACCCATCGTCCCGTAATAATAACACAGAATGGAGAACCAAGAGGTGTGCTTCAAGACCCTAAAAGTTATGAAAATATGCGTAATGCAATCGGCATATTGAAGCTGGTTTCACAGGGTGAATCCGATATTAAAAATGGTAAGGCCAAGTCACAGGAGGATGTATTCAAAGATATTGAAAACTCACTGAAAGAAAAGCTTAAATGAGTGACAACTACCAAATTGAATGGTCTCGTGTTGCAGAAAATGATTTGAAGGGAATTATCGAATATATTGCAGAAGACAGCCCCGCCAATGCATTAAAACTACTAAAAAAGATCGAACAAAAAGCATCCGGGCTCTACACCCTTCCTGAACGAGGCCGCATAGTGCCGGAGCTTCAAGATCAAGGCATATTTATATATCGTGAATTAATTATCACTCCCTGGAGAATTATATTCAGAATATCAGAAATGAAGGTTTATGTTTTGTCTGTTTTGGATGCGTGGCAGAACGTTGAAGATATCCTGTTGAACAGATTAATTTATCCTGAATTAGGCTAACGAAGCAATGATTATGTCTGAGCGATTCGTCAGTGAAGTCATCAGACCTGTGGTTGCCACATGTGACACCTCGCGCATGGCAGTCGGGGAGCCTGGACTCCCGCGTGAGTTCGTGTGGCGAGGTCGAACCATTAAGATTGCGGCTGTACTGCGCACCTGGCGTGAAACCGGGAAATGTCGCCACGGCAGTCCCGAGTTATATGTTCGCAAGCACTGGTTCGAGGTCGCCACGACCTCCAACAGCACGATGAAAATCTATTTCGATAGGCAGCCTCGCGGTGGACGCAAGAGGGATAGATGGTGGCTTTTCACCATTTGTGAGTCAGAGGAATAAATCCCCAAAAATTAGACGGATTATGGTCGAGTGTTCGTCGTTGCCGGGAATCTGAACACCGGCGCGAAAAAACGCGCCAGAAATCATCTTTAAAAAGAGAAGAAAAGAGAATTCATGGGGAAAAAATCCACTATATCAGACGGGATGGAGTTGTTAAAAGAGCAACTACCCAACGTGGCGAACGCCTTCGGAGTCCTTCGTGACGAAGCGACCAAAGACGGCGTATTGAGTGCCAGAACCAAGAGATTGATGATGGTAGCGGTTTCAGTGGCGCAGCGCTGCGAACCTTGCATCCGAACACATGTAAAGGCGGCTGTTGAAATGGGGGTGTCCCGTACAGCAATCCTGGAAGCAACGGGAATCTCTATTCTGATGGCGGGAGGTCCTGCC
>JAQBBE010000074.1:0-6742 GCA_032126435.1 Desulfobacterales bacterium
CCTCGATTCCGTTTATGTGGCTTTCCGGGTGGAAGATGTAAAAAATGCATTGGCGGGCATGAGGGCGTTGGAGAACTTTCGCGGCATGAGCGTCACTATTCCCCATAAAATCGAAGCAATGAAATATCTTGATGAAATTTCAGAGATAGACCGCGACATCGGTTCCATCAACACGGTTATTAATGAAAAAGGAAAGCTGGTCGGATTGGGCACCGACGGACCGGGCGCCTTAAAGGCCATTGTCGATGCGGGTATAGAAATCGACGGCAAAAATATTTTAATGATAGGCTCAGGCGGTGCGGCAAGGGCAATTTCCTTTACCCTAGCCCGAAATACCAAGCTGGGCAAACTCTCGATTTTGGATATTGACGGGCCGATCCTTAAGCAGTTGACGATGGATTTAAAGGCCGGAACAGATGCTTCCATCAAATCTGAGTTGCTCAACGAAAATTCTCTTGCCTCAGCAATGGAGATTGCTGATTTAATCATTCACTGCACGCCGGTGGGTATGCATCCAAAGGAAAATGCCTCCCTGATTCCTGCCGAGTTATTTCGAACCGGGCAGGTTGTCTTTGACATTGTGTATACACCCCTTGAAACGAAACTGCTTGCCGATGCAAGGTCTCGGGGCCTTAAAGTAGTATGCGGCGTCGAAATGTTTATCAACCAAGCGGTGTTGCAGTTTGAACGTTTTACGGGCGTTGACGCACCTGTCGAGGTAATGCGTCGTGTCGTAATGGAGCATTTGGGATCATGAATATCGTACTGATCGGATATCGGGGTACCGGAAAAAGTGTGGTGGGAGAACTTCTCGCTTTGCATCTTGGAATGCCGTGCATCGGTATGGATGCCAAAATTGTCGACAGGGCGGGCATGTCAATTCCGGAAATCGTCGATAGATTTGGTTGGACCGAATTCCGGGATATAGAATCTGAAATGGTTCTGGAGTTGTCAGGACTCGATAATATTATTATGGATACCGGTGGCGGGGTTATTGAACGACCTGAAAATATCGAGGCCTTGAAAAAGAACTCCCGCATATTTTGGTTACGGGCTTCGGTGGATACTATCGTCCGGCGAATTCAAGCAGATACCCAGCGGCCTGCCTTGACCACCGGAAAAACTTTTATCGAAGAAGTGGCAGAAATCCTCGAGCAAAGGATTCCCAAATACAAGAGCGCCGCTCAATACGAAATCGATACAGACGCATTAACGCCTGAGCAAGTCGCAGAAAAGATTATCGAAATCTTTGAGAAAGGATAAAGCCCTCGGCTCAGGACTCGGAATGGGTTTCCCCCATTAGTGCCTTCGCGAAAACAGCATGAACCACAGTGATAGGAGAAAATACACTGTTTTTATCATAAAGAAATTAATACTTGACCGCTATCCACACGGTCTCGGTGTCCGGATCGGTCCATTCAACCCTGTGTTTAAGATGGGCGGGGATATTCACGTAATCACCGGGTTTTAACTCAAATATGTCTTCCGTGCCTTCAAACAACAAACCGGCACCGCCTTTAAGCAGAATGACCCATTCATTTTGATCCTGATCATACCAAAAACCTTCGGGCGAAGAATGTCCTTTGGATACAATCCTTTCGATTTTGAAACTGCCCGTTATTAAAATATCCTGGATTAGCTCCACAGGAATATCGGCAGGAACGGATGAATATATATTCCGAATGTCGTTCATCGCTCAATATCTCTCGAAAAAATTTAGGGGAACAACCCGGTCAAAAAACTCATTAAGAGACCTTTTAAATCTCGATCTTCCCGGCGATTAATTGCTCTACAAAAGCGGTATCCGCCGGTGCAAATTCAAATTGGTCCAGTTCGTGTGTAAATACCCATCTGATTTCATCATGGTCGAGCAATTTGAAATCTCCTTTTTCCCAAAAGGCTTTGAAGGCCATCAACTCTATGGTAGCAAAATCATACGTATGTATGTTCGACCCGAGATATTCACCAACAGTAACATCGACATCAAACTCTTCTTTAAGTTCTCTTTTTAAACACGCCTCCGGTGTCTCATTCGGTTCAATCTTACCACCGGGAAATTCCCATAAATTTGCCAATCGCGCCGTTGTTTTGCGTTTGGCGATAAGGAGCATTCCATCATTTACGAATATTGCCGCCGTCACTCTGATAATTTTATTCTCCACCTTTTATTTCCCCCGGCAATACTATTTTTTTTTGTTCTCATCACTGGTTATCGGCACCGGGATCTTATTCGCTGTCCGGATCGAATGAGATGGCTTTTTTGATTTTCTCGGCAGCCGCCTCCCTCAAACCCAATGCATTCAAGGCAATTCCCCAGCCGTACCATGCCGATGGATGGTTCGGACTGATTTCTGCAGCTTTTTCAAATTTCTCAATGGCTTCATCGAACTTCTCCATTTCTATCAGGGCCACGCCCCAGCTGCACCATATCTCGGCATTTTGAGGATCATTTTTTAAGACCTCTTTGAACTTTTCAACAGCCTCATCGAACGGCAACATTCGGCACCTCTTAATTGGTTATAGGTTCTGGGTTTAGGGTTGTGTGTTTCTATTTTTCGACCCGCAGTTCCTCATCTTTTTCTTGTTGGCATTTCTACCGATTTTTCTTTTTTTTCAGTTAATTAAAATCTAAACCTTAAAGTTTTTTCGAGCTCAAATATTTGTGGATTCTTTCACCTCCGGCAGCATGATGCGAGCGTCGGCAACGACGCACTTTTCCGCCGAGCACACAACCGGATTCAGATCGATGGAATGGGGAATCGCTTGGATACCGGTATACACCTTCTGGCCGAACAGGTCGCCGCCGCGGGGGTTCATCGGAAAGACATCTACCGGATAGCGCAGATTGATTTTGTTAAAAATAACGTTTGCCGGGTGCCGGTCCGGTGGAGCTTCGAACAAGATCGACTTCAAAATCGGTGGATGACAAGGGAAATACAGGTCTATTTTTAGTACAACCTATAACGAGGTTCATAGCGCAGGAATCAAGGAAATGCAAGGGTTTTTCCGGAAAACAGCTTGACACACAGAAAACAATGAAATTATAATTAACCACACCTTCCTAATATTAATAGAAATAATATCACTTGTTGCGCATGTCTTCCTTTAGGTCGCCCATTATCTACCCCAACGTTGCAAACGTCGAGGATGCTGAAAATACGCCACGTCAAGGGTGAAGCTGAAGCAGACACCCGCGAACCCATGCCATATTTTTTATGCAACAAGGGTTTAATCGGACAAAGGAGACGTAGATTGGGCTTGAGACAAAAAAAAGATAGGTTTATCGCCAAATTATTGGATAAATATCCGCCGCTTTTCAATCGATGGGTTGAAAGTTCAAAATTCTTGGAGTTTCGAGATTCGCCGTGGACCCAATTGGACAAGGACGTCACCCAGTGTCGTTTGGCACTGATTACCACAGGTGGCGTACATCTTCGATGGCAACCGCCATTCAACATGACGGATCCGGCCGGCGACCCGACTTTCAGGGAAATTCCAGCAGATGCATCCCCTTCGGATCTATTCATCACGCATAACTATTATGACCATTCCGATGCTGATAAAGACATAAACATTGTACTCCCCATCGAGCGTGTCTTTGATCTAAAACAGGCCGGAGACATCGGCGATGTTAACTACCGGAACTTCTCTTTCATGGGGCATATCATGCATCACCATATCGATACATTGATCGAAGAAACAGCGCCGCAGGTAGCAACTGAGTTGAAATCAGACAAAGTAGATATCGCTATTTTAACACCGGCCTGAGGTATTTGCAATCAGTCCGTGGGACTGATACAGAGATCCATCGAAGATGTAGGAATTGCAACAATCTCCATAAGCCTTTCCAAAGAAATAACGGGTAAGGTACGCCCCCCGAGAGCCGTCTATTTCGGATCTTTCCTGGGGCATCCTATTTCTTACCCCGGTCAAGTGTCTCGCCAGCTCTGTGTATTGCGCCTCTTACTAAAATATCTGAAAGAAATCCGTGCACCCGGAACCATCGTCGATATCGACGCCACCGTCGTCGATAATTGTGCGGCCGCTTCCCCCGATAGTAAGTAGAGGAAATTCTTCTATGAAAACAAAACCCACCCTTGTATTCATCGCGTCCCAAAACGGCAACGACGATCATGGGAATTTCGGGTTAAACGCTTCAAGGAGATCCTTGATCTTCCTGTTCACAAGAAACTTATTAAACAATGAGCGCGCCTTGGGCGTCCCGGTGACCCGAACCACGTTCCCGCCGCATCGGGTGCAGCGGCCGCGCAGCATCAGCAGGCCGGACGCTATTTTGCCGGAAACGTTGTCCATGGAAGATATCTCACTGCAATGGCTGCACCAGGTATTGTTCAAAAGCCAGGCCTGGACATCTTCGGTATACGATTCCCAAATCTTTTTGGCGTTGGGTGTAAAGGCGCCTTGCATGTTTTTACCACCTCGGTAGCATATTCCTCTGTTTCCCGTCGACTCGACAGCCAACGTAAATTTACCCCGGAAACTGCGTTTATGTCAACGGCCAGTGTTTCAGGCAGTCCGGCACAGAAATAACGGTGTCATTCTCCTTTCATTTGACAATAAAGTCCAGGGTAGCGTATATTTTCCAATTATGGATGGATACGAATTTCAAGGAGAGATAAACCCATGAAACCGAGGCGATCGATATTGTCCGTTCCCGGGCATATTAAAAAAATGCACCTCAAGGCTTCTCAACGTCAGGTCGATGTGGTGATGCTCGATCTGGAAGACAGCGTTCCCATGGATGCCAAAGAACCGGCCCGGAAAATGGTCATCGATTCCATATGTTCTCTGGATTGGCAGGATATCACCGTAACCTTTCGAATCAATGGCCTGGACACTCCTTTTGGCTATAAAGATCTTTTAGACGTTGTGGAGGCGGCAGGTCCGAAAATCGATGCCGTGGTCGTCCCCAAGGTCAACCATCCCGGCGACATCCATTTTGTATGCCGCATGCTGGACGGTATTGAAATGGGAAAAAGTTCTTCAAAACGTATCGGCATCGAGGCGATCATCGAAAGTGCCGAAGGCCTGGAAAGCGTGTCGGAAATCGCCCGGGCCAGTGACCGGCTTAAAACCCTGGTGTTCGGTATCGTGGATTATTCGGCATCGATCAATGCGCGGCTGGTATCCATTTCCGGACACGGCGAAAACGAAGACACGGTGTATCCCGGTCATCGCTGGAATTTTGAAATGAGCCGAATCGTTATGGCAGCAAAGGCCCATGGTTTACTCGCCATCGATGCACCCTACGGGAACTTTAAAGACCCGGAAGGCCTCCGGCGGAGCGCCGCCCTGGCCTGCGCCCTTGGATATGATGGAAAATGGGCCATTCATCCGGATCAGATCGATATCATCAACCAGGTCTTTTCTCCTTCCAGAGAAGATATCGCCCGGGCCCAGAAAGTACTAGCAGCCCATAAGGAAGCCGAAGAGAAGGGACTGGGTGCTGTGGCCGTTGAAGGACGCATGGTGGATCGGGCCACCGTTCGCCTGGCAAGGCAGCTTTACGCCCAGGCGAAGCACTTGAAAATGGCGGATTGACCGGCGAGTTTGTTTAACACTAAAGAGTTTTATCGACGGGTTTTTTTCTTAAACCGTTTTATCCATTTAAACATTATATCTAATTGATATATTATGGTTTTCGCCAAAGCTATTCACGGTCCATGATCGGGCAAGCAACGCTTCCATCATCAGTTAAAGGACCCGCCCGAGCCGACGGTGACAGTTTGTTCCCCTTACACGCAGAAAATCCCAGGAGGATGGCTTGGGTATCCAGGCAAAAGCATTCATCAAATAAAGTTTATACGTTCTGGTTGTGAACATGAAGCATATACTGGGCGCACTGCCGGCTAAACTTCCGGAAAGTTGGTATTGACTTGGGTAATTTCGCCATTATCTTATAGCGCAATTATACCTGCACCACCGCCGGAGGGACATTCTATCCGAAACATCCTTATCTTGAAGACAGCGCACCGTTTTATTTCATAAATATCGACTAATTTCAGGAGACATAATGGGTATTGTGAATGTATTGATCCAAACCATCGGCGGCCTGGGTTTGTTTATACTCGGGATGAAGATGATGACCGAGGGCCTCCAGTTGTCCGCTGGAAAACGAATTAAAAAAATTCTGGGGGCAGTGTCATCGAACCGGGTGATCGGCTGCATCACCGGAGCGAGTGTTACCGCCATGGTTCAATCGTCCTCAGCCACCACGGTCATGCTCATTGGATTCGTAAGTGCCGGATTGATGACCTTACAGCAGGCGGTGGGGGTTATTTTGGGAGCAAATATCGGCACCACGGTAACCGCCCAATTAATCGCATTTAAACTAACCGAAGCAGCCTTGCCGGCCATTGCCATCGGCGTCTGTATGAAATTCTTCACCAGACAAAAAAAATATCGCTATATCGGAGAAGTCATTTTGGGTTTCGGCCTCCTTTTTTTTGGAATGACGGTCATGAAACACGGGCTGGCTCCGATTAAAAATGATCCCACTTTTATCCAGTTTTTTACCAAATTCGATCCTGGAACCACCGGCGGTCTGTTACTGTGTGTATTTATCGGCGCCGTTCTTACAATTCTGGTTCAATCCTCATCCGCCACCATCGGATTGACAATGACCTTGGCCACCCAGGGATTGTTGACGTTTCCAGGGGCCATGGCCCTGGTTCTGGGAGAAAATATCGGAACCACCATCACCGCCGAACTGGCAACCATT
>JAQBBE010000075.1:0-6610 GCA_032126435.1 Desulfobacterales bacterium
CGTTTAATGGTTGCATAAAAAAATAATATCGGTTAGGCATTGGCAAAAACATAGGATGGTCAAAGGAATCTGTTATGAAGCGTCTGCTCTACACGGTTCTTATTCTGTTCATTTCGGTCCAAACCGGTTTAACGGATGACAAGAACAGTGCAAAAAAATTATTGGCAGGTAAGCTGGATCTGGCAATTGCCGTTTTACAGAAAAAAGACATGGGCCAGCAGGAAAAAGACAGACAAATTATCGAAATCGTCACACCGATATTCGATTTTCCCCTCATGGCGAAACTCTCTTTGGGAAAAAAGTACTGGCCCGGCCTTTCAAAAGAACAAAAGGGAAAATATACCGATCTTTTTGTTAAACGATTGGAGGCGTCGTATCTCGAAAAACTGTCTCTTTATACCGATGAAACCGTCGTTTATAAAACACCGGTTCAAAACGAGAGAAAGGTTGAGATACCAACGGAAGTGATTTCCAAAGACAAAAAAATATCCATGACATACAAGCTTTATAAATCAGAGCAAGACTGGAAGATTTATGACCTGGAGATCGAGGGTATCAGCATGATCGTGACCTACCGGTCTCAATTTGACCAGATCCTCGACAAAGGAACCTTTGACGACCTTCTGCTGAAATTGGAAAAGCCAGAAAACAAATGATTGTTCTCTGGTACTATTCGGCCCGAACCCTTCTGTTTCAGTAATGGACATGACACACTATTCTAATCTGCCAACACAGTTTTTTCAGAAGGTCGTCATCGGGCGGCCGAAACGAGTTATTGTCTTCATTTTGGCGGTGGTTTCTTTTCTCGGTTATAACGCAAAGGACTTTAAGCTTGACGCGTCAGCGGAAACCCTGGTCTTGCAGAATGACAAAGATCTTCGATACTCGAGACTTATCGATTCCCGGTATGGACTTCAAGATTATTTGATAATGACTTACGCCCCTAAAGGGGACCTGTTTTCGGACACGGTGTTGATAAACCTGTCCCGCCTGAGGGATGAGTTGAGGCGGTTGAAAGGCGTGTCGTCCGTGGTTTCAATACTGGACGCTCCGCTGCTTGAAAGCCCGCCGCTTCCGATCAAAGAACTGGTGGACAATATTCAGACTCTTGAATCTCCGACCGTTGACAAAACGCTGGCAAAAATCGAGTTTAAGAACAATCCGCTATATCAAAACCTTCTGGTAAGCCCGGACCTTAAAATCACATCTCTGCTTATCTATTTCCCTGTCAATGACGTCTATCGGGACCTGGTGGCCCGCCGCAACAATTTTCAGGAAAAAAAGGCTGCAGGACCGCTCTCTGCGGAAGAGTCGGCTGAGTTTAAAGCGGTCATTGAACAATTTGAAAAGTGCCGGGACGAGATGAAGAAGACCCGGCATCAAGATATTGCGCTAATCCGTGGGATTATGGACAGCTTTCGCCAGGACGCCGAACTCTTTCTTGGCGGCGTCAGCATGATTGCAGACGATTTGATCAGCTTTATCAAAAACGATTTGAAAGTTTTCGGCCTTGGCGTATTGTTTTTTCTGATCCTTACGTTAGGTATAATTTTTAGAAAGATACGCTGGATCTTATTGCCGATACTCTGCTGTGCGTTTTCAGCAATCTCCATGATGGGGCTGTTGGGATTGTTCGGCTGGGAAGTAACGGTGATATCGTCTAATTTCATATCCTTACAGCTCATCATTACAATGGCCATAACCATCCATTTGATTGTTCGGTACCGCGAACTCTGTTCTAAAAATCCTGAGGCCGGGCAGCGAGAACTTGTCCTCGATACCGTCCTTTTCATGGGAAAACCCTGTCTGTATGCCGCGCTGACGACCATTGCCGGGTTCAGTTCACTGCTCCTTGGAAATATTCTGCCGGTGATAACATTTGGATGGATGATGAGTGCCGGTATTTCTCTTTCTCTGGTAATGACCTTCCTTCTGTTTCCTTCCGTTTTGATGCTGATGGATAGAGAGACGCTCCCGGAAAGAAAAGATGCACACTTTTCATTAACGCCGTTTTTGGCCAGATTCACCGAGTCTCACGGTTTAATGATCCGGGTAACCTGTGGCATCGCCTTTATACTCAGCGCGGTTGGGATAAACCGGCTGACGGTTGAAAACAGCTTTATCGACTACTTTAAACATACCACCGAGATTTATCAGGGCATGAAAGTCATCGACCAAAACCTGGGTGGCACCACCCCTTTCGATGTCATTATCGATTTTGATAAAGATGAAGCATCTGAACCGGCAATTCCCTCTGAGACCGACAAGAAAAATGATAATATATTCAACGAGTTTGATGAATTTGATGCTGCGGCAAATAAAGATAAGTACTGGTTTACTTCTCATAGGATGGCCCGGATCATGAAGATCAATGATTATCTTGACAGCCTCCCGGAAACCGGTAAAGTCTTGTCTCTGGGCACAATGATGAAAGTCGCTGAAAGGCTCAACAACGGCAAGCCCCTTGATAATTTCCAACTGGCCCTCCTCTATACCGAGATTCCTGAAAAATACAAAAAAACGGTGTTAACACCCTATGTTTCTATAAAAAATGATCAGGTTCGTTTTTCAGTCCGTGTCAGAGATTCCGAAAAAACACTAAAGCGTGACAGGTTGCTGAAAAAAATCCGGCAGGATCTGGTCAGCAATTTCGGTTTAAAGACGGAGCAGGTCCATTTGTCCGGGATGCTGGTGCTATATAACAATATGCTGCAGAGCCTGTTCCGATCGCAGATCCTTACTCTGGGAGTTGTCATACTGGCGCTGCTGGGCATGTTTATGATTCTGTTTAAATCTTTGAAAATCGCATGTATTGCCATTTTCCCAAACCTGCTTTCCATTGGTGTTGTTCTGGGTGTTATGTGATGGCTGAATATTCCGCTGGACATGATGACCATTACCATCGCTTCCATCAGTGTGGGGATTGCCGTGGATGATACCATTCACTATATCCACAGATTTAAATCCGAGATGGCTATGGATCCTAATTATATTGAAGCAATGTATCGGTGTCATGGCAGCATCGGCCATGCAATGTACTATACATCGGTGACCATCATCATCGGTTTTTCAATCCTGGTGTTGTCCAATTTTATTCCCAGTATTTATTTCGGCCTCCTGACCGGATTGGCCATGTTCATTGCCTTAATTGCTTCGCTGACGTTGTTGCCCCAGTTATTGATCCTTTTTAAGCCGTTTGGTCCCGGAGCCCAAGGGAATTCGGAGGGCATTTGATGACATGAACAAAAAACAGGTGACCCGTCTGTTGCTGATTCTCTTGTTTTCCGCTTTTTTGTCCACAGGATGTGCTCACAAACCCGTGAAGCTTTTACCTGAAACATCTGACGATGCCCCACTCACTCAAACCCGGGAGATAATACCCGACAAAGCGGAACAGACACCGTCAAGCCCGGATGTTGAAAAGACTTTTGAAGACGATTTGTTTGAAAAGGAGTTTGAAGCGCAACAGGTGTTGGTGGCCGATCCCCTTTCATCCTGGAACAAAGGCATGTTTCATTTCAATGACAAGCTCTACTTCTGGGGGCTCAAACCTCTGGCCAGGGGATACATGGCAATTACTCCGGATTATTTCAGAAGGGGTGTAAAAAATTTTTTTTATAACCTTACGATGCCCATACGACTTGTTAACTGCCTCTTTCAAGGCAAAGGAAATGAAGCCGCGTCTGAATTCTCCAGGTTTGTTGTCAACACCACAGCCGGTTGTCTTGGCTTTGGAAATCCGGCAGATCAAAATCCTGATTTTGTTGTTTCCACAGGTGAAGACCTCGGCCAGACATTTGGCAAGTACGGCATCGGCAATGGATTCTATATTGTGTGGCCGATCCTAGGCCCCTCCACGCTGCGTGACTCAGTGGGATTGGTGGGGGACTTTTTCTTGAATCCCCTCAGTTATGTTGAGCATTCGGAAACATTGGTGGCTGTCAAGAGTTTCGATTTGGTCAATCAGACGTCCTTTCATATCGGTGAATATGAGACCCTCAAAAATTCGGCTTTAGATCCTTATGTCGCACTCCGCAATTCCTATCTGCAGTACAGAGAAAAGAAGATTAAAGAATAACAGGCGAAACGCTGTTTTGGATCCGGCGTTAAACGGTTGAGCTGCAGCAGCGGGCTCCGGTGAAATACGCGTTGTCCCAGCGGAATAGGAAAGGGAGTTACTCCCCTGTGGTCTGCAGGCCTAACGGGCACACCGGGGCAACCGAATGTTAAAATAGATCCATTTCACGATCATTAGAACACAGCGAAATGTAGGGGGTGCCAATCCCGAGTAAATAACTTGATTTTTTTCAAAAAGTTGTTATCATTTAACATCGAACAGGGCCGAAAAAGCCCTGCTGCAGAAAATGTCACTGTGGTTTAGCGCACCATTTATTAGAAGCTAACTCGAAAATAGTAGAATACGCTCAAGGGTAAGGCGGGATGGAACGCAGCCATTGGGCATTGGATGCATTTTTGAGATGGCTTATAAATAAAAAGGGCATCCCATGGATTATGATGGCGTGTCCTTAGCAATTTGATTGCGAGATCTAATCAATAAATTTAACCAAAAAAATCAAAAGGATAGTTCCCTTCATAGGCGCGCCTCTCAAAAAAAAGGAAAGAAGATCCGACGGAGCGAGGATGCACCGGCAGCATCCGTCGGCGCGCCGGTGAACGAGAGGTGGGATGTCTCACAGTTCAAGGTACCGTTGGCCGAAAGCAAGACGCGGTTTCACGATTTCGATCTTCCCAACCCGCTGCTTCATGCCATCAGCGATCTCGGCTTCGAGTACTGTTCACCGATCCAGGCCGAAATCCTTCCCATCAGTCTGTCCGGCAAGGATGCCAGCGGCCGGGCCCAGACCGGAACGGGGAAAACGGCTGCATTCCTGATCACCGTCATCACCCGGATGTTGAATAACCCCATCCAGGGGAACCGAAAACCCGGCACGCCCCGGATTCTCGTTTTAGCTCCCACCCGGGAGTTGGTTCTCCAAATCTCCGAGGAAGCCCGTCATCTCTCCAAGTACACGGACCTTCAAACCATTTCCGTGTTTGGTGGAATGGATTATGAAAAGCAGAGAAAGCAACTTTCAGCCGATCCGGTGGATATTATCGTCGCTACGCCCGGGAGGCTGCTCGACTTTCAGCGCCGCCGCGACATCACCCTGAAAAAGATCGAGGTGTTGATTCTCGACGAGGCCGACCGGATGCTCGACATGGGTTTTATCCCCGATGTGCGGAAGATTATCAACAGCACCCCGGCAAAAGACAAGCGTCAGACGCTGCTCTTCAGCGCGACGCTGACCGGTGAAATTACCCGACTCGCTTCCCAATGGACCCGCAACTCGGTAACCGTAGAAATCGAACCGGAACAGATCGCGGTGGAGACCGTGGATCAGGTCGTCTACATCGTGACCACCATCGATAAATTTGCACTCCTGTTCAACATCATCCAGCGAAAGAATCTCAAACGGGTCCTGATTTTCTGCAACAGGCGCGATGAAGTGGGGCGGCTCGAAAAGATGTTGACCCGCCACGGCATCAACTGTTCGGCGCTCTCCGGTGATATCCCCCAAAAAAAGCGGGTTCGTCGCCTCGAGGCGTTCAAGACCGGAAAGATCCGAGTTCTGGTGGCAACGGATGTGGCCGGACGCGGCATCCACATCGAAGGCATGGATCACGTCATTAATTTCATGCTGCCCCATGATCCGGAAGATTACGTGCACCGGATCGGGCGCACCGGCCGGGCGGGTGCCACCGGTACCTCTATCAGCTTTGCCGATGAGAAGGACGCTTTCTACCTTCCCGCCATTGAAGCGTTTATCGAACAGAAGCTGAGCTGCATCGAGCCCAAGGAAGAATGGCTCACCATGCCTAAGCCGCCTATCCCTGCAAGGAAAAGCCGCAGTTCTCCCAGCAGAAGGACATCCGTTCCCACCGCAAAAGGGAAATCCCGACCCCGTCCAGAAAGAAGACGTCCCCGCCGCTCGGAGCAGACCGCTCAAGGAAAGACGGATTCCAGCAAACCCTCGTGACGCGGCCTGACCCCAGAAGAAATCCGGGCTATCCGATTTGATACATTGGATTCTGGATATGTTCGTTTTTGCAGTGTGGGCAGCGACCGGGGCGGGTGAAACGCTTTCGGTTTTTAAAAACGAAACCGCAGTCTATGCATCGTGAGGGTATGATCATAAGTTTTTTCTTTTGGGCTGCAACAGAGCGTTCAATATGGGAAAGATGCGTGTAAACCTCTTTTTCCCGGATTCCGATTGCCTGGGAGAGTTCCCGGGCACTCATTTCCTGTTTACACAACAGTGAGATTATCTGCTTTCGTATCGTCTGCACAACCGATTACCTTGAATTATATATGCTCCTATTGATTTCGGATCTGTTCTTTTAACAAGCAGCAGGCGATTTTGTATTTCGGCGTGCCGTTACTGTTGTAGCTGAGGTTCCCCGGCTGAACCAGTCTGTTCATCACGCATCCTTCAGGGATGTGGAGGGCAAAAAGGTCGTTTTCATTGATCCTCGGGGCATCCACCAGCACGTCATCTATAAAGCGCAGACTGTGCAGCGGATAATCTTCGCACAACGGGCACCGGTATAC